>JAUVJV010000061.1 GCA_030592245.1 Candidatus Eiseniibacteriota bacterium | reverse complement strand
GCAGGAGATGAGAATGGCCGGACGCAAGATCCGCAATCCTGTCTCCATACTTGAGAATACGTACAACTTTTTCCACGACGGCAGAAGACCGGGGTGCAAGGCCGGACGCAGGTTCCTGCTGGTCACGCCCGATGGATATCACAGGCCGTGTGCTCACAAACCCCTGAAGTTCAGGTCGCAGGAAGAGCTGGTCGAGTGTTTCTCGAAGAGCAATGATTGCGGCGGCTGCTACGTGGCGATAAGAAGCTACTGCGACAAGTCGTATGGCGATCTGATGCGTGAACAGATCATCCCGCGTCTCGTCCACAAGTATTGACCCTGCGCGCCTTCCAATCCGCCATCGAGATCGAATTCTTCCGTTCCATCCGCTCCCTGTGCACAGGGCCTGAGTTATAAGCCCAGAACGGGAACAGACCCTCTGGGGTCGAGTAATGTATGACACATCACTTAACCCTCTCGATGTCGTAATTGTACCTATCCTGGAAATGCATCGCGGCGGCCATGAGGGTCCGGTAAGTCTAAGGGCACGTAGTACCTGCCGAGGATCTCCTCGGGCTCTGCGGTGTCATCTTCCAGAGCCTCGCACACCTCAGGGGTTGGCTCCTCAGGCTCAACTGCCCCAGATGGCAGAACCGATCCCACCAAGTCCAATAGCTGTGCCCAAAGATCCTCCCCCAAAAACACCAACTCACCCAACCACACAGGGGGGTCACCTTGTCTCTTCCTGTTCCCAAAAGGAGTTCCCCCGTTTTTACCCGATACAGCAGAATCCGGCCATCCCACTTAGCAATCCGGATAATCCATTGAAGACAAATCAGTTGCGGGGATCAGAAATCAGCTTTTGGGGAACCTCCTGTGTGTGCACGGTCAGGCTTGCGGGTCACGGTCAAGCTTGAGGGAAATGCCGGAATGCAGAGAGGCAAGTAGCTTACGCTCCGCTCCTCAGGCGGGCCAGTCTATCCCGGGCATCTTCGAGTACCGGGATTCCGGGATCCGCATCCTTCCAAATATCGAGAAAGGTCTCGTACTGCTCGATGGCCTTGGGGTCCCATCCGGACCCATCGTAAGCGCGTCCCAGCAGGTAGTGGGCCTTCACCGACCAGATCGGGGTCATGGCCCTCACCCTGTCATATCTGGCTATTCCGGCCTCCAGCAGATCCACGGCTTCTCCGAGCCGGCCGGCCTCGAGACATATCTCCGCGGTAATTGTCCTGAGGTGCAGGAAGGGATCGCCCGTGGCAATACTCTGCGCCATATACATGAGGGCGTCATCCGTGTTTCCTTTTGCGTATTCGAGGAGGCCCAGTAGCGTGAAATCGGACCAGGTTGCCGCTTCGGGACGTTCGGCGTAGAGCGCAATACGAGGAGCGGCCAGTCTCTCGGCCTCTTCGAGATTCCCGGCCAGGCAGAGGATGCTTATGTAGAATTCAGTGGCCCAGGCAGGGTCATTGGGATTGGCCCGCGCGCGAAGCTCCATGCACTTTCGGCCCGCCTCGACGGCAGCGGAAGAGTCCCCCATTTCCAGGTGAATCAAAGCTCTCAGGCGGTGCTTCGAGGCGGCAGAGATCCCCATATACTGTTCCATCCTGTCCGCCGCTATCCCATCTTCAAGAATCCGGAGAGCCTCATCGAATCTGCCCCTGTACATGGGCACGGTGGCCAGGTACATCCTGCCCACTGAGCGGTCTCCTCTGTCATCACTCGTGGCCAGGCGTTCAAAGCAGCTGTCCGCCCTCGCGTAATCACGCTTGAAGAGATACATCGCGCCTTCAGCATTAGTGGAGTAAAGCGGCCTTATCTCGGAGGCTTTCCTGTAGGATTCCAGGGCATCATCGATCCTGCCGTTGAAGGCGTAGAGATCGCCCCTGGAGTCATAGGGGTTGGCATCATCGGGGGCAAGCGATATGTACTCATTGATGGCCCAGATCGCATTGTCAAGGTCACCCGCATCTTCATAAGCATAGGCCAGCTGATTATAGGTTTCCTTACTTTCCGGATCGATTTCCAGGACTCTCTTGAAAGATGCGATCGCTTTCTCATGGTCCCCGAAGACATTCCTGTACGTTACTCCCAGGCTGAGATGGCCCCGGGCGTCATTGGGATGGCGCTCGGTGAGCCTCCTCAATTTCTCTACCGCCAGCCGGGGGTCACCCGAGTGTCGCGCGGCCATCGCGCCGATATAGTCCCGTTCGAAATCACTCGCCTTGTCGGAGTGCCTGACGGCCCTGGCCATGAGCTCAGTTTTCTCAGGCTCGGCCACGACATAGGAGAGCGCCCAGTTGGCCATGGCGAAGGTCGAGTCATAGTCCAGTGACTTCCGGAAACTCGCCTCGGTCTCATTGCCATAATGCTTCCATAGGAAATCAAGGCCCTCTATGTAATAACGGTAGGCCTCCGGGGAGTGGGTTGTCACCTCGGAAACGGGCCGATCAACCTCAGTCTCCGCCTCCTCGGGCAAGGCCATATCTTCCTTGATCGCCGTGCTCAACCTGTCGACCACCGCAAAGATGTCCTCGCCGGGCTCACCCGTAACCTGCTGGCTTGCCAGGATCTTTCCCGAAGAGGCGTCTGATATGTCCGAGGTAAGTATGATATTGGGTTCGACCTGGAAAACATTCCCGGTGAGAATCCACTTCACCCCGGCCTTCTCTGCTACCTCCGAGGCGACGGTCTCGTCGATGATCTTGAGATCCTCCTTGCCCAAGGTCCTCAAGATGTCGAACAATCTCTGGCGGCTGACCACTTCGATATACTCCGACTCCGAGAGATCCGTTATGAGGAGGGCAGAGACCATTAAGCCGGTTCTGTCGCTGTCCTCGGGGTCGACCATATTCGCGAAGTACATGATCGCCAGCGAGTTCTCCTCGGCGACGGCTTCGGTGTCCGGTCCCATCTCCAGCCTGAAGGGTTGGAGAACGAAGATGAGCAGAGCAATGATACATATGGCAGCCGCGGGCAGCAGAATGCGGAGGAGCCTGCTCTTTGTCCGGCCGGGCACCGCAGCCGATGCGATCCGGGCGGTCTCAGTGAGTCCTGAGCTGCGCTTCTCCCGCTTAAGATCCGCGACAACCTCATCCGCATGCTGATATCTCTCTTCCTTATCCTTGGCGAGCGCCTTATCGACGATCCGCTGGAGGCCGTCGGGCACATCGGCCTTGTACCTTGCCAGGGGTTCGGGTGTCTCATTGAGGATGGAATTGATGACCGCGGCCTCATCCTCGCCGCTGAAAGGGAGCCGCCCGGTTATCATTTCATAGAGCACAACGCCCATGGAGAAGATATCGCTTCTCCGGTCGACGCTTCTGCCTAAGACCTGCTCCGGAGACATATACCGGAGTGTGCCCACGGTTGTCCCTTCCCTGGTGAGCTTCGTCACTCCCTTGAGCTTTGCCAGGCCGAAGTCCATGATCTTGACGACACCCTCATCGTTCACCATGATATTGTCAGACTTCATGTCCCGGTGGACTACGTCCTTCCTGTGGGCGGCATCGAGCCCCTTGCCTATCTGGAGAGCGACCTCCACGATCTCATCGATGGAGGAAGAACCATCCTTGACGAGCTGCTTGATGGATCTGCCCTCGACATACTCCATCGCAATGAAACAGCGCCCTTCGGCGTCGTCGATTTCGTGGATTGTCGTGATATTGGGGTGGTTGAGGGTGGATGCCGACCGGGCCTCGTGTTCGAACCGGACCCGCGCATCGGCGTCGCAGAGAAGCCGGGGTGGCAGGAACTTAAGTGCCACGGTGCGGCCGAGCTTGGTATCGGTGGCCTTGTAGACCACCCCCATGCCCCCGGCCCCGATCTGCTCGATGATCTCATAGTGTGAAATCATGGTGCCGGGGGAGAGTACCTTGAACGACCGGGTTGGGTCCAGGCCGTCCTCATCATGGTCAGAGGCCACAGGGTTCATCCTCGCGTGTCAGGGTGTAGCAAACTTCCACCAGATTCCCATTACAACGTGAGTGCCGGCAGAAATCAACGCTTTTCCCATGCTTGGGTCAAGCAAGCGGAATTCAGGTCATGCGCCCGCCGCCAGCGGAGCAGAATCAGTTTGGTGACCTGCTCGGAACCCCGGCCGTCACCTGGTGAGATGGGTTAGATGGTGCAGCCGCTACAGGTGTCTACCACCCGAGCTCCTGTATGCGCTGCCGGGCACGCTTCGCCTTGACCGGGTCCTCTCCGGCGGAGTGCTCCACATAGTTTCTGTAAGCCTGCACCGCCTGAGAGGTGTGGCCGGAAGCCTCCAGGGTTCGGGCCAGGCTGTAGTAGGTACCGGCATGGTCGGCGCGGAGCCGGAGTGCCGCCCGGTAGTCGGCCGTGGCCTCGGCGTATCGGGCCAGGTTGAAGTAGATATTGCCCCGGTTGTAATGAGCGGTTGCGTAGGCCGGGTTGATCTCAAGCGCCCGGGTATAATCAGCCAGGGCCCTGGAGTCGCTTCGCATCCGGGCATATGCGGCTCCGCGGTTATTGTAGGCTTCGGCCTTTTCCGGATCGATCTCAATGGCCTTCGCATAGTCCTCGATGGCAAGGCTGAAGTTCCCGTTCCCGTCGTGAAGGACACCGCGGTTGTTGTAGGCGTCGGCATCGACGGGATTGAGCTCAATAACCGCCGTGTAGGCCTCGATCGCCTTCGGATAATCCCCGGTCTCCGAGTAGATGCTCGCCATATTGCTGAACGCGTCGGTCTCGGTGGGATTGAGCTCGATGATTCTCTCGTAGTCGGCCAGGGCCATCTCGTACTCTCCGGCCGCATGGTAGATGTCTGCACGCCCCCTGTATGGATCCTGCGCAACCGGGTCGAGCTTGATAATCCTGTCATAATCGATCAGGGCGCTCTCATAGTCATCCAGGGTCACATAAGCTTTCGCCCTGTTGCGGTAGGTCTGATGCTGGTTGGGATCTATCTCGATCGCCCGGGTATAGTCCTGGATTGCCAGCGCATACTCCTCCTGGCGCTGGTGAGTGAGACCGCGGTTGTGATGCGCCTCGAAATGCCGGGGCATCCGCTCAATGGTTGCAGTGTAGTCCTGGATCGCCAGCACATACTCATTCAGCTTGCGGTGCGCATTGCCTCGGCCGAAGTATGCGCTGACATAGCCGGAATCGGCCTCGATTGCCTCGGTGAAGTCCCTTATGGCCGGATCGTATTCGCCAACCTCCATCAGGAGATTGGCGCGGTTGAAGTGGGCGTCGGCGAAGTCCCGCTCTATCTCAATCGCCTTTGAGAAGTCCAGAAACGCCTGTCTCTCGCGGCCCATCATCGAGAGGGCCCTCCCGCGGTTGTTGAGGGCTCTGACGTGCCTCCTGTCCAGCCCGATCGCCCTGTCATAGTCGGCTACGGCGCTGTCATAGGCGCCGGTCATATAGTGAACATTTCCCCGGTTGAAGTAGGCATTCGTAAAGAGCGAGTCCAGCTCGATCGCCGTGTTGAATTGGGCAAGAGCCTGGTCATACTCGCCGAGGTTGAGGTAGAGGAGGCCCTGGTTTTCGTGATGGCGGGAGTTCCGCTTCGTGGCGAGCTTGGAAGGTCCGCAGCCGGGAAGCAGCAGAAAGATGATACAGGTAGCAAGCGCGATAAGAAGAATCGATTTCCTGCCCAAAGAGCCCTCCCGGTCAGATGGTTCCGGGTCGCAGCCAGCACGCGAGATGGTCCGGCACATCTAAGAATAACCGTATCCAAAGATACGCCGATCATCAACCCCCGATGACGCTTCCATTAAGTCCGGACTCGCGTCCGCAACCTGGCTCTTTTCGCTAGTCCTTCCCTGGTCCTTCCCTAGTCCTGCCTGTATTCAAATGACTTATCCGGATAGCCGGGCGCGGTTGGAACCTCCACTGGCTCCTCTTCTATCCTCTTGAGGAGATGGCGTATCGCCGCGTCCAGCTGAGCGTCCTGGCCGCCATAGGTTGCATGGGGGAGGTTATCGACCGCAATGTCCGGCTCCACACCGTGGCCTTCAATGAGCCACTGGCGCTCGGGTCCATAGACCCCGCTCTGGGCCGAGGTTGCGACCCCCTTGTCGACCAGGCGGAAGTTGCTGGTGGAAAGCCAGATCTCGCCGCCCCAGGTACGGGTGCCCAGGACCTTCCCCAGGTCAAGCCTGCGGAAGCCCTCGGTGAAGGCCTCGCCATCGGACATGGTCCACTCATCGCAGATGACAATCATGTGTCCACGGAAGGCATATTGCATGTTCCAGTAGGGGCGCCCCGTGCGCGGTTTCCAGTAGAACCAGGCGCGGCGCATCAGCTTCTCCAGGATCCAGCTGTCGATGCTCCCGCCGCCATTGTGGCGCACATCCACGATCAAGGCCTTACGGTCATAAACGGGGTAGAAGTTGCGCACCCACTCGGAATAATTGCGCCCGCTCATGGCTCTTAAGTGCACATAACCGATATCTCCGTCGCCGAGCTCCTCTACCCGGGTCCTGCGGGTGTATTCCCACTCGTCATAGCGAAGGCCGGCAGCGTCACCCGATGAGATGGGTTTAACGATGACTTCCCGTGTGGCCGGGGACTTGGACGACTTGAGTTTAAGCAAGACCTGTCGTCCGGCCTTGTTCTTTAGTATCACAGCCGGGTCGGCCACCGACAGGGTGGGGACGCCGTCAATCTCCTGGATCACGTCACCGGTCTCCACCTCGTTACCGGGCCGGGCGAGGGGAGAGAGCCTGTCCGGGTAGTCGGGATCCGCCTCATGGATATGTTCTATGCGGAACCCGCCGGCGGCCTCATCGCGCGCAAGCCTGGCACCAAGGGATGCGGAGGCGATGTCATCGCTGCCTTCGCGCTTGTCTCCTCCCCAGACATAGACATGCAGGGCGGAGAGCTCGCTCACCATCTGTGAAATGAGGTCGTTCAGCTCGTCGCGGTCTGCGATTCTCTCCACCAGTGGCAGGTGCTTTTCCAGGACGCCCGGCCAGTCGAGGCCGTGAAGCCCAGGGTCATAGAAGTAGTCGCGCTGCAACCGCCAGGCCTCGATGAGCATCTGCCGCCACTCCTCGCGTGGATCGAGCGAGAATGTCCAGTCCGAGAGGTCCACCTCGTGCTCGCCGAGATTGTAGAGGGCGCTGCCGGTGGCATCAAACACGTAAACGCTCTTGTCCTTGGTCACCAGGATCTTCTTGCCGTCCAGGGAGAGCTCATAGTCACTGATGTCCTCTATGATGATCTTGGACTCCGGATCATCCTTGGCAATCTTGAGGCTGCCCAGCTTATGCTTGGGTTTAAGCTCGGTCGCGGTCTCACGCCAGTAGAGGTGAGAGTCGGTTGCCGAGAGGTCCTTGTAGGTTCCGGCTTCCACGGGGACCTCCATTATCCGGTCCGCGATACCATCGAATTCGATCTCGACGCTTATGCCCGTTTTATTGTCTTCGCCATCATCGTCCTTCTTGTCGTCCTTATCCTCACCGCTCTCCTCCTCATCCTTTCGCGCCAGGTACACCTCATCGTCCGGACGGAAGGGCGAGCGAAGACCGGACTGAAGGGCGATGTGGTAGATCTTGGTGGTCTTATCGAAAAACGGCTCGGGCTGGCGCGGGCCCCACGGGCTTCTCACAAGGGATGCGAAGTAGCGGTCGGAGAGGAAATAGAGCCACTTGCCGTCGGGACTCCAGGAGGGGCTATAGCTGTCGACGCGGTCCCCCGTCAGGGTGGTGGCTTCCCGTTGATCGATGCTGTAGAGCATCACCTGGGAATAGTAGTTGGGCGCCTCATCCACATAGGCGAGCCACCTGCCGTCCGGTGACCAGGCCAGGTCGTGCGGTGTGGTCTGATCCGAGGCCGCGATCTCCCTGGCGCGCTCCACGCGCTTTTCATAGATCCAGAGCTTCTGGTTCTTATCCGTGAATGCGATCCATTCGCCGTCTGGTGATGGTATGCCCTCGAAGCGAAATACGTGTCCGTCACCGGTCAAGGCCCTGGGCTCGCCCAGGCCATCCGCCGGTATCTCACAGAACTCCATCTCCCCGGTCTCATCGGAAAGCACGAGGATCGTCTCCCCGTCCGGCATGAACCTGGCATCGCGGTACCTGACGCCGCTCTGGCGGGTGGCTTCAACGAAGCGTCCCTCTTTGACGGGAGCCACAAAGACCCTGCCCCGCGCCGTCAGCGCCACGTGATTCCCTTCAGGGGAGATGTGGGCGGAAGTGAGATAGTCTGCCGGCTCCTCGATCCAGCGCTCTCGTCTCTGGTCGAAGTCGGAGGCAAGCGTTATGGGGATCTTCCTGTCGAGGTCCGAGGAGATATCATAGAGATGAAGATCGGCCCCGAGCTGGTAAACGATGCGGCCGCTTTCGAGGTCAGGGGACTTGGCGTCCCAGCCTGAATGGAAGGTGTGCTGGCTGGTATCCCCGCCATCCTCTGTCATCGACCAGATATTCTTGGTCCCGTCGCGGTCGCTCACGAAGTAGACGCGTCCTTCATGCCACATGGGATAGTTGCTCGTACCCTGATAGTCCGCGGTAAGGGGGGTGGCCTCACCCTCGCCGTAGGTAAAGCGCCAGATGTTCTGGGCGGTGCCGCCTTTGTATCTCTTGGTGTGGCTGCCCTGGAAGGAGAGGCGCGTGAAAAAGAGAGTGTTGCCTCCTGCGTTGAAGGTCCCTTCGCTTGCCTGCGCGAGGGGAATGGGTTCGCTCAGGCCGGCATCGAGATCCGCGGTCGCAAGCTGGGTGCTCGGCAAGGTCGAGAAATGCCTGGTGGCATAGACCACCCGGCCGTCGGGCGTCCAGCCGACCACGCGGCAGTACTCGCCCCAGAAGGTCCGTCGGACCGGTATCCCACCCTCCAGCGGCATCGTGTAGAGCTCGGTCGGCCCATGATACTGCTAGGAAATTGCGTTGGTTGCCGGCGGGGGTGGGTGGGTCGCGTGGTGGTGTGGGGGGTGGTGGGGGGGGGGGGGGCGGGGGTGGCCGGGGG
>JAUVJV010000466.1 GCA_030592245.1 Candidatus Eiseniibacteriota bacterium | reverse complement strand
ATATGCAGACTACCTGTCGCACCTGCTCGTAAAACTGGCTCGCTAAAGCCGCTCGAATCCCCAAGCCAATCCCGGCCAAGTTTGAGCAGATCAATCTTTTCTTGCCTTCGCACACGAAGCGCTTGTAGAACCAGTAAGTGTGGTCTCCCACGTCCGAGCAGATTATGGCGTTCTTCGCGATCTGCCTCTTCATCGCCTGGATCACCGCACCCGGGTGTATCGGTGTCTGGGTGTTGGCGGCATCATCCGCCATCAGGGCATCGTGCTCGGCCCTGGCCGAGCGCACCAACTCGGCGAACTCGGGATCCATCTCGCCAGCGGGCACGAGCTCCCTCAGGGCCTTCACCACGCTCATCACATCACCCACCATGCCCAGCTTCACAGGAAAGGTCTTGCCGATCCGGGCGGCATCGATGTCCACCTGGATCTTGTCCACATCCGGCACGAGGTTGCGCTGGCGGAAGCCGCTCCCCAGGATCACTATTAGATCCGACTCAGTCACCACCTTCGGGGCGAAACGGTTTCCTATGGAGCCTAAGACCCTGAGGACCAGCTCATCGGATTCCGGCACCACGCCCTTGGCCCGCGATGTCGTGGCGATGGGTGCGCCGATATGCCTGGCGAGATCTAAGACCTCGGGCCCGCAGCGCCTTGCTCCCCAGCCTATGAAGAGCAGGGGCCGCCTGGCCTTGGCGATGAGCTCGGCCGCCTCATGCACCGAATGGGCGGGCACAAGATCGGGACGGAAGAGGTGTTCTTCAGGCGGCCACACAGGATCGTCCAGGGCCTCGGCAAGTACGTCGGTCGGAAGGCTCAGGGCCGATGGCCCATCGCAGGAATATGCTTTCTTGACGGCGAGGTTTAAGACCCGCAGGGCCTGGGCCGGCCTCACCAGCATCTCGGAGTAAACGCAGAAGCTCTTGAAGATGTCGGATTCGGGAATCTCCTGGAGCGACTCGCTCCCCAGGAAAGGCTGGGGAACCTGCCCCAGGAGGGCCAGGACCGGCGCGCGGTCGGTGGCGGCATCGACGATGCCTGTTATGAGATTGGTTGCTCCCGGGCCGGCGATCGACATGCATACGCCGATCGTGTTGGTCAGCTTGGCATGGGCAGAGGCCATGAAGGCAGCCGATTCCTCGTGGCGGACCAGGATAAGTTCGATGCCGGAATGCCTGCGGATGGCATCGGTCAGGGGCAGGTTGGAGTTGCCGGGAATGCCGAAGACCCGGTCGACGCCGTAGGCGATGAGCTGCTCCACGATCCTGTCGGCAACCGTGGTCTCGACACCCTTCGCCTTCTCCTCACCGGCGATCCGGTTAAAGGCCGACTTCGGCGCCCCGCACTGGGGACAGGTCCAGTCGGCGGGCAGCTCGGGGAAGGGAATCCCTTCCTTGGCTTCATCGTAGATGTATCCGCATACCGAGCATTTCCACTTGCCCATATGCCCTCCTAACCGTTGGCGACCGGAATTGCGAGATTGACTATGGCAAATACCAGGAGCCCGAGCACAAAGTACGCGGGCTCTCCCTTTTCTTTTTGAGGCAGAAACTCCCTGACGATGATGTAAAGCAATACGCCGGCCACGAAGCTCACAAGGCCGAGCTCGAGCGCAGGCGGTATCGGGATGAAGACCGCGAAGACCACCCCGAGAAGGGTCGAGAGCGAGAGGAACACCCGCACGGAGGCACGCTGCCTCATGTCACCGTGGATTCCAGAGAGCGAAGCCGTGCTCAAGCCCGCGTGGAACGCCACTGGAACCAGGAAGAGCAGCCCCTCGAGCACGCTGTCTTCGAACTTCCCGCGAAGCGCGATACCAACGACAAAGTGATAAGCGAAGAAAGATATCGAGTGTATCTCCTTGAGCTCCTCAACGAGCCGCTCGCGCTCGGCGTGCTGGTAGATGTACTTCTCTATAAGATGAAAGACCGCGAAGCCGGCCAGCAGGAAGACGAACACCCAGCCTCTTATGTGATCGGCGGCCTCGTAGGTTTCAGGTAACAGGTGCAGGAAGAGATAGGCTATCGAGATGCCCGCGGCAAAAGAGATGATGCGCCATCTCATGGCGCCGTGACGCGGCTCAATTCTCTCGCTCGCGAGATGGATCAGCGCGAGGAGCACGCCGCAGACAGCGGCAAATACGGTGGCTTCATCCATGGTCTATGCTCCGGCGGGCCCCACCCTACAGAGTTCCCAGGTAAGCAAGCAGGTTGGTCATTTCCTTGTTCGAGAACGTCGTGAAGGCCGGCATGGTGCTGACGGGATTTACTATCTGGTCGCGCACGTTCTCGGGGCTGGGCGGGGCCCCGCTGCTTCTAAGGGCTTCCGATTTCATAAGACCCAGGAGCCCGGGTCCGAAGAGGGACTTCCGGCTATCGGTGTTATGGCAGCCTACGCACTTATTATTGAAAATGGCGCGCCCTGCCTTGATGTCGCCGCTGGGTTTGCTTTTGCTCCCGGCAGCGGTCTTGCCATCACCCTTGGCATCGGCGGTCTTGCTGGCGTCGGCGGTCTTGCCATCACCCTTGGCCT
>JAUVJV010000296.1 GCA_030592245.1 Candidatus Eiseniibacteriota bacterium | reverse complement strand
CGGCCACCAGACCCGCCACTCCACATTCGGCCAGCTGCTCGAGCAGTGCGGCATCGGCGAAGTGCCGTACCACCACCTTGCCCGGTCCCGGCTCTCCCAGCGTAATCGTCCCGCTCGTCTCATGGCCCAGGCCCCAGATGCCACGTATGACTGTTCCCCTTCCAGCCACCACACAGCCCTTGTCGGAGACCTCCGAGACCTTGCCCGGCAGCCAGGCCCGTACTTCCAGCTCCTCAAGGAGCGGCTCGATGATAACCATCCCGAAGCCATGGTCGATCCGGTAGACCTTGCCTCTTACGGGCGATGCGCTGTACTTGACTCCCCCGGAGCCCACATCGGCGGCGAGCCACTGGCCCCGCTCGACGGCTTGGCCCCGCTCGACCCTGAGATAAGGCTTCATCTGCCAGGCCGGCCTCCCTAAGTCCTCCGCGACCTTGACCGTGGTGTACTCTCTCGCCAGCTCGGGCAGCTCCCGCGCCACCACCGTGCCATTGGGCAGGATCTTCTCGATTCTCGCCCGGACATTGGACCGCACCGTCTTAAACGAAAGCGCCTTCCTCGGCAGCTTGGCTATAACATCTCCGAGACCGATTTCCTCGCCGATGCCCTTTACAAGATACTGCCCCGTCTCCTCAGGCGGGATGCCCAGGGACCGGGCCACTTCTATGAAGAAGGGCCTCAGGAACTGCCGGGAACTCCGGGCGATTAGCGTGTCGGTCTTGACCTCGTCACCCCTGGCTGCGAACACCTCTCCCGGGATGGCGAGCTCGCGATTGAGCCTGATCGAACCCTTAATGACAATCTCTTCGTGCTCGGCTGCCCGCGCCGCTGCCGGCACGTAGGTCCCACCGAGCAGAGCCTCGGCGCCTGCCCCGATGGGTCTCGATCTGTTATCTACCATGAGACCGCAACTTCCGCCCCTGACTGTGAAGGTACGCTCGCCTTCCTCCCCCGTCCGGGGTATGCTCAGCTCTTCCTCTTCGGTAAGTTCAATAGCGCGCACCTCACCGCCGGAGACGCTTTCATCGATGCTCCTGCCCGAGCCTGTCCCTCCCGCTATCCGGATAGACTCCAGCTCATCATGGCCGGCGGGTGAATAGACCGTACCCAACCGGGCAAGACCCAGCTCATAGAAGAGGTGGCTTGCCAGGTCTGCATTCACCTCGGCAAGCACTCCCAGGTGTGGGAACATGAAGGCAGAGTCCACGGCCAGCTCCACCGCGCCCATAGGCTGGAGTGCATCGATCAAGATCATCGCGGCGGCCTCGCGCGGGGAATGCGAGAGTATTCCACCGCTGCCGATAACCAGGTCATAGTCCTGAAGCACCAGCTCGATCCTGCCTTCCGGGTGAAGCTCCTTCCTCCAGTTGCGCCTGGGGCCGCGAATGAGATCATCTATATCCGGCCTGAATTGCGGGACTTCATCAGGCGCGGCCTCCATCACTTGCAGATGCTCCATCACGGCTTCCCTGATCGCGATGGTCGCTACCGCCCACTCGGTCATCATGTCCTCTGAGTTATCCGGAAGCCGCGTGGGATTGAGATGCTTGTTACCTATTCGGTTCCAGAGCTCGGTCTCGGTAAGATCGGAAGGATGAAGTCCCTGGATCGATGCGATACCTCCGAGTTCGGCCACGTTCCGGATGCTGTAGCTCATCCCCAGATTGGCGCTCACCGTGCGGAAGACTCTCCCATTGACGGCGCTGAAGACATCGGTTGTCGCCCCGCCCAGGTCAATGGCGAGCACGGCCTTGTCCAGGTCCCTCGAGACCCGGGCCAGGATATTGCCAAAAGCCGCGGGCGTCGGCCTTATGGGTGAGTCCACCCATGCCTTCATCTTGTGGTACCCAGGGGCCTTGGACATTACATGGTCCATAAAGAGCTCATGAATGAGCCTGCGTGCCGGCTCGAAGTTCTCGCGGTCACCGGCGGGTCGCACATTGGGTACGGTACGAAGCTCGAATTCACCCCTTAATACCTGCGACACGTAATCGGTTGCATTGACATTACCACCGTAGATTAAGTCGAGCTTGGACTCTGTGCTCAGCTTGGGATGAAGATCAGACTCCACCATGAGCTCGGCAAGAAAGACCGGACCCGAGAGATTGTCACCATCGAAACCACCGGCCAGGAGCACCATGTCCGGCCGGAGCAAGCGTAAGTCCTCGATCTTGCGATAGGGCGTGCGGCCATCGTTCATGGCAATGATATCGAGCACGATAGCCCCGGCGCCCAGGGCCACGCGGTCGGCACTGGCGGCGGTGAGATCCCGCACCAGCCCCGTTACCACCATCGCGAGGCCGCCTCCCGCGCTCGAGGTCGAGAGATATGGCACCGAGGGCGAGCCGTCCTTGACGAGGGTATGCCCCGTTTCTTTCTCCAGGGCCCGGATAGCACCGAGCACTCCGACTGAGACGTCCTCGTGGGGCTTCTCAACCGTGGTCGGCGCTTCCTCGCGGAAGAACCTCCACCTTCCGTTCTTCTTCTCATAGAGGATGGCCTTGGTTGTGGTGCTCCCAACATCGGTTATGCAGAAAAGCGAAGTGTCCCGGGAAAACGACGGTGTACCCTCAGCGGAAGCCGCCATGTTAGCCTCCTTAGGCAGTGCCCTAAAACGATCAGGGGAGAATGACTCTGTCCACATCGACTATAAGAATACCGGCACCGGCTGTAAAGCGGGAGATGCTGACTCACTTCCTCGCCCGGGCTAGTAAAGCAGTATCACCTTCCTGGTAAGGACAGACGATCCGGTCTCAAGCCTAAGGAAAAAGACTCCGCGTCCCACCCTCCTGCCTGATGAATCCATCCCGTCCCAGGTTGCAAGATGATGGCCAGGGCATACCACCGCATCGAGAAGCCTGGCAACGGACCTCCCGCCCACATCGTATATGCCAATCTCGACCTCGGACGCCGTCTCCACAAAGAACCCGACTACGGTCTTCACACGGAAGGGGTTGGGGCAAACGCCCGTGAGCCTGACGGGCGGGTAGTCGCTCCCTGGCCCTATTCCGGCCGGGCCATTCAGCTCGAAGGTCAGGGTGTCGCACTTAAGAACCGACGCCCAGTTGCCGTCTCCCTCCCCGCTCTGATGGAAGCTCTCTTCGGTAAGGATGAACCGGCAATCATAGGTCCCCGCCGGAAGCGTCGTCTCCCCTTCGCAGAGTCTCTCGATCTCGGCATAGACTCCGATATCGACCGGGCCAATGTCCTCATCATAGGCGGGATCTGTGGCATACCCGACAACAGTGCTCCACTCGACCGGGCTGTCGCAGGGACCCCTCGCCCGCTGATGCTCCCACCACAGGACATGGTAGCTGCTCTCGGTGGCGAAACCGGCATCAGCCAAGCCCAGACTGTCGGTCACGAAAAAGTCGAAGAGCAGGTAGCCCTCGTAGATATAGTCAGGGTCGTCACGGTGTGCTTCATAGTCCGAGTCGCTGCTGTTTCCCGGGTTGGGAGTCATCCGCCACCACCGGCCTGCATACCCCAGGCGCTCATTGGTGACATCATCCCCGTCGGGGCCCCAGACGCCTTCCGGCTTCCCCACCAGCTTCACCTGGTAGGCGAAGTTGGGCTTGAGATTGGTACCGGACACGACGCCTGCAAACACAGAATCCTGGCAGGACTCGAAGGTGATCGCCGCGAGCGCGTCATCATAAAGGTAGGTGTCCTGGTAGGCAACCGCGTAGAGATTGCCGGCGATGTCCCGCCAGCGGAACGGGGCATCCGGCCAGGTGGTAACATCGATGGCCGGGACCAGTTCGGCCGAATCCGGATGGCAGGGCTGGGCCAGAGCCGAGCCGATTGTCGCGCATGCAACTATCAGGAGCAATGTAACCCGGGCGCCGGGCATTGTCATCTCCACCTCTTTCGATTCCTGAATCGAGCATATCACACCAACCGGCGGCCTTCATACCAATTCCATCAGAAGCTCGGGAGACTACAGACAAGAGAGAAAGCACGAGGTGAGACTGTAAATCCAGCGCCCCGGACGCTATACTTCTCTCATGACACTTAAGGTACACCTGCTTGAGAAGTATCATAAGCAGAGCAATCCCGGCATCATTCCGGAGTGAACGATG
>JAUVJV010000404.1 GCA_030592245.1 Candidatus Eiseniibacteriota bacterium | reverse complement strand
GCGATGCGCTGGGCAGAATCGATGTGCCGAGCGGAAGCAATGCGCCGAACGGAATCGATGCGCCGGGCCGAAGCGATGCGCCGGGCGGAATTGACGCGCTCGAGGTCAATATCTCCTGTCCCAATGTCAAGAAGGGGGGAATCGCTTTCGGCCAGGATCCTCTCAGTACGCGTCGGGTTGTCTCGGCGGTACGCGAAGCCACGAGGCTTCCGGTGATAGTCAAGGTGCCTCCTCTTATCTCGGGTATTGAGCAAGTGTGCCGGGCGGCCTGCGATGCGGGGGCCGATGCCCTCACAGTCGCCAACACCTACCCGGCCATGGCCATCGATATCGATCGAGCAAGGCCGGTGCTGGGGGCTCTTTCCGGGGGCCTGAGCGGCGGGGCGATCAAGCCGGTGAGCCTGCTGCTCGTATGGAAGGTTGCGCGATGCGTGGACGTGCCGATTCTGGCAGGCGGAGGAATCGAGACCGCCCGGGACGCCATCGAGTACATCCTGGCGGGAGCGCATGCGCTGCAGATCGGCAGTGTCATACTTAAATGTACCGGAGCGCCGGCTTCGATAGTGGCCGGCATAGAGGATTACATGAAGACGCATGGCTATGGCAGCATCGGTGACTTCAGGGGAAAGGCAGCGGAATAAGGAGGATTGATGTGGCAGGCGCCGGCACGAAAGTGATCATCGCCCTGGATGCGGATGATCTGGATCAGGCTGAAGACATCATCAAGGCGACCGGGGACCGGGTGGGGATCTACAAGATCGGGTCGATCCTCTTCACGCGGTTCGGACCGCGCGTCCTGGACATAGCAAAGAACGCGGGAAAAGAGATCTTCCTGGATCTTAAATTCCATGACATACCAAACACCGTGAAGGGAGCCGTGAGGGCGGCAGCCTCTTTGGGGGTGAGTCTCATCACGGTGCATGCCTCAGGTGGCGCCGCGATGATGGCCGCAGCTGCCGAGGGCGCCGCGGCCGGGGCCGAGACGGCGGGCGTGGAGCGGCCCCGGGTAATCGGGGTCACGGTCTTAACGAGTATCGCGGCGAAGGGTAATGTGCTCGATACCGTCTTAGGGCGCGCCGGCGATGCCGCATCGTCGGGGATCGATGGAGTGGTCTGCTCGCCGCGAGAGGTGGGCAAGGTCAAGCAGGTTCACGGAGACAGGCTGCTGGCCGTGGTTCCCGGCATCAGGCTTGCCGACCAGCAGGCGAACGACCAGGCGCGGGTTGGAACGCCCGGCCAGGCCGCGGCGGATGGCGCCGACTACCTGGTGGTAGGCCGGAGCGTTACCGCGTCGGAGAAGCCACAGGCCATGCTGGACCGGATACTGGAGGAGATTGAGAATGCTTAAGGAAACACTTCCCGATTCCGGGGTGATCAAGTTGATGGAGGAAAGCGGCGCCCTGCTCAAGGGTCATTTCGAGCTGGCCTCCGGGCTTCACAGTGACAGATATGTACAATGCGCCCGGCTGCTCGAAGATCCCGGGAGGGCTGAGATTGTCGGGCGGCTCCTGGCGGACCTGCTTAAGAAGACCGGCGAGGGAGGCGCCGTTGGAGGGGAAGGTGTTGGTGGAGAGGAAGGCGTTGGGGGTGACGGGACAGCTGGAGTGGTTGTCAGTCCCGCGGTCGGCGGTATCGTGATCGGCCACGAGGTGGCAAGGGCGCTCGGGGTTCGCAATATCTTCACCGAACGTGTCGCGGGCAAGATGACCATGCGGAGGGGTTTCGGCATCGCCCCGGGAGAGAAGGCGATCGTGGTCGAGGATGTTTTCACCACGGGCGGCTCGATAAAGGAAGTGATAGCGGTGATTAGCGTGAGGGGGGGACAGGTGGTAGCTGTCGGATCCATCGTCAATAGAAGCGTCGATGTTGATTTCGGCGTTCCCACGGCCTATCTCGTCAGGGCCGAAATCGAGAACCACCAGCCCGCGGAGTGTCCGCTCTGCTCCAGGGGCATCGAAGTGACAAAGCCGGGGACCAAGCGGCTTCAGATGGGAAGTAAGTAGGGTGGCGGCTCCACGGGGGGTAAGAAAGAAAGACCTGAAGATCTTTGTCGATACCGCGCTGGAGATGGGGGCGGACGATGTCAGGGTGATTCGGGCCTCGACCATATTGTGTGAAGCCTGGGTCAGGCTCAAGTGCCAGTTCGGATGCGGGGGCTACAACAAGCGCCTGATGTGCCCGCCTTTCACCCCGGCACCGGCGGAGATGAAAGAGGTGGTTTCCTGCTACCGCAGGGCCATCCTGATTCACGCAGAGGACAATAACATCGTGAACGAGATCATCCCCCACCTGGAGCGCGAGATCTTCTTCGCCGGCCACTACAAGGCCCTTGGACTGGGCTCCGGCCCGTGCCGCCTCTGCAAGACGTGTGACACGGGCTCCAGGTGCAAGCATCCCTACGAGGCCAGACCCGCGATGGAAGCCTGCGGCATCGATGTGTTCGCAACCGCCCGGGCCAATGGTATGGGGATTGAAGTGGTTCGCACCAGGCGGCGGCGCGGCGATTACTACGGGGTCATTCTCGTGGATTGAGGGTCATGCATGATCGGCAAAGCATCACTCAGGCTTGGGACCATCGGTTCCATCGAGATAAATGTCAACGTGACCTGGCTGGCGGTCTTCGCCCTGCTCGTGTACTGGCTGCGCGTAGGCTATGTTGCCGAGAACGCCGGTGACATTACCGGCGCGGTCGCCTGGCTCATAAGCGGTGCGGGCGCGCTCGTTCTCTTCGCCTCGGTACTTGCGCACGAGCTTTCCCATTCCTTCATTGCGATCAGGAACGGGCTGCCGATCAAGAAGATCACGCTCTTCATATTCGGTGGTGTTGCCCACATGGAGAGCGAACCGCGAACTCCCGGAGTCGAATTCAAGATGGCGATCGCCGGTCCCATAATGAGCATCTGCATCGCCGCCGTGGCCGGGCTGGTGAGATTCGGGCTCCTTGGCGGCAACCCCACCGGCG
>JAUVJV010000003.1 GCA_030592245.1 Candidatus Eiseniibacteriota bacterium | reverse complement strand
GCTTTATTATAGGAGAAGTCATGGGGACTACTGAGCGGAGGGAACGGGAAAAGGAGCAGCGCAGGGAGAGCATCCTTGATGCTGCGGAGAAGGTCTTCTTCTCCAGGGGGGTCAAGGAGGCCACCATGGATGAGGTCGCCGGGGTGGCAGAACTCAGCAAGGGGACGCTCTACCTCTACTTCGAGAGCAAGGAAGACATCTACTTCGGGATCCATCACCGTGCGCTGCGGATACTGAGGGGCATGTTCGAGACCGCAATGGCATCCCCGATCCCGGGAGTCGAGAAAGTCCGCGAGATCGGTCAGGCCTACTATGAGTTCTCCCAGAAGTACCCCGATTACTTCGAGGCCATGATGCATTTCGATGCGAAGGTGACCCGGCCGGAGGAGGTCGGCCAGGTAGGTATTGAGTGTCACCAGGAGGGCATGGCCGTCCTGGGGGTGGTCGCCCAGTCGATCCGGCAGGGAATCGAGGATGGGAGCATCAGGGGTGATCTCGATCCCATTAGGACCGCCATCCTGCTATGGGCACAAACCGACGGCGTGATAAGGGTCGTCGCGCGCAAGTGCAAGCACATGAGGGAATTCGAGAACATTGACCTCAAGGATCTCATAGAGGATTTTTTCGCCTTCATCTACGAGGCATTGCGGCCGCCGGACGGTGGCTCCGAGGTTGCTGAGCAATGATGAGAGCAATGATACTTGTCGTGTTGAGTCTGGTGCTTGTGTCGATGACCGTGGCGCCTTCTGTGGCGGCCGGAGTACTCGAGGGGTATGTCGAGGAAGGGCTCGAGAGCAACCTGGCGCTCAGGCAGCGCAACTTCTCACTGGAGAAGAGCAGGGCTGCCCTGCGGGAGGCCAGGGGCCTCTTCTTTCCCACGGTGGACATAAGTGCCAGGTATTCCCGTGCGGGTGGTGGGAGGACGGTTGATTTTCCTGTCGGCGACCTGGTGAATCCGATTCACGACGCCCTCAACCAATTGATTGGAGAACCTGCGTTTCCCACAGACGTACCCAATATGAGCACGCCATTCCTCCGGGAGAGAGAGCAGGAAACCACGATCGAGGTGGTTCAGCCCATATTCCAACCCGTGCTTTACTACAATTATAGGATCAACTCCAACCTGGCCTCGGCCGAGGAGGCCGGACGCGACGTGTTCAGGCAGGACCTCATACTTGAGATCAAGACGGGCTACTATAACTATCTCAAGACGGTCAAGTTCGTGGAGCTGGCCGAGGAGACCGAGGATCTGCTCCAGGAAAACCTCAGGGTGAGCCGGAGTCTGTTTGAGAACCAGAAGGTCACGAGGGACGTGGTCTATCGCGCCCAGGCCGAGCTGAGCGAGCTCGAGCAGCAGAAGGCGGAGGCTGAGAAGGGAAGGATTCTGGCGCAATCCTATTTCAACTTTCTTCTCAACCGGCCTCTGGATACTCCGGTCGAGATAGCGATTCCGGAGGACCTCCCGCCGGGACCGGATAATGATCTTGCGGGGCTGCAGAAGCGGGCCCTTGGCAAGCGTTATGAGGTGGCCCAGCTCGAGAGCGGTATAGAGGCCGCCGGGAATGGAGTGAGGTTGTCTAGGTCCACCTATCTTCCCAATCTCCTCTTTGCGTTCGACTATGGCTACCAGGGCGAGGACTACCGGTTCGGTGGGGAGGACGACTTCTGGATGGGCTCATTCGTGCTCCAGTGGAACCTCTTCAGCGGACTTCGGAGAAAGGCGCAGACGGACCAGGCCCGGGCCGAGGAGAACCGGCTCAAGGCCCAGATGAGCGAGCTTGAGCAGGGAATAAGGCTGGAGGTCACCGAGGCTCGCGAGAACCTCATCGTTGCCCACAAAACGCATGAGGCCGCCCTCGACCGTAACGAGAGCGCAACGAAGTCCTTTGAGATCGTTAACCGGAAATTCAGGGAGGGAGTATCACCTCAGATAGAGTTCCTGGATGCGAGGGTCACCATGACCCGGGGCCAGGTAAACCTGATAGTAACCACTTTCGATTACCACATAAAGCGGGCGGAATACGAACGGGTCATGGGAATCCACAGATTCAACTGAGACAGGTGAGAAAGCAATGCAAGCATTCAGAGTGGCATGCAGAGAGAAATCAACAGGGAGGCACAGGATCGCCCGGCTCGGCATCAGCGGGGGGTGGAGGGTCCTGTTGGGTGGAGCGCTGCTGGGAGCTGTTGTGGTAGGTGTTGCTGTGATGGGAGGTTGTGGCGGAAACGGCGGCGGGAACGGTGACGAGCAGGGTATTCCTGTCAAGACCGTGCGGGTGGACTTCGAGGAGGTCTCAGTCCCGGTACATACCAGCGGGAAGCTCACCAGCGCCATGGAGGTCCGGCTGTCATTCAAAACCGGCGGGATTGTCGGGAGAATCCCCGCTGACGAGGGCGAAGCGGTGATGAGCGGGCAGCTGCTGGCGGCGCTTAAGGCCGATGAGATTGATGCGCAGGTCACCCAGGCGCGCAGCGGTTTCGACAAGGCGGACAGAGATCTCAAGAGGGCCAGGCGGCTCTACGCCGATAGCGTCATCACTCTCGAGCAGGTCCAGGATGTGGAGACGGGATTCTCGGTGGCAAGGTCGCAGCTTACGATCGCTGAGTTTAACCAGACACACTCCTCCATATATGCACCAACCGACGGCAGGATCCTGAAGCGCTTTGCCGAGGTCAATGAACTGGTGGCCCCGGGCTCTCCCGTATTCTTTTTTGGATCAAGCGGGGGGCAGTGGACGGTTCGGGCGGGGATCTCGGACCGGGACATTATAAGGCTATCATTAGGCGATTCGGCGAGGGTCACCTTCGATGCATACAAGGGTCTGGAATTCCCGGCACGCGTTGTGGAGATCGGCGAGGCGGCCGACCCGATGAGCGGGGCCTTCGAGATAGAGCTCTCACTGGATGATGGCGGCATGAAGTTGGTCTCCGGGTTTGTGGCGAGAGTGGATGTCTTCCCTGCAAGTCGTGAGCCCATGCATATTGTCCCGATAGAGGCCCTTATTGAGGCCGACGGTGAGCACGGCTATGTCTATGTTCCCGATCAAGGAGGCGCGATGGCACTCAAGAAAGCTGTCGTGCTCGGCTGCCTCATTGGCGAGAGAGTTGCCATACAATCGGGCCTCGAGGGTGAAGAGTTGGTGGTCACCGAGGGCGCGGCATATCTTACCGACAATGCCGCCATCCGCATTGTGGATGGCCCGGGGGAGAATGGTAACCGGGATGGCCCGGGTGATCCGGACAAAGAGTAGAGGACTTTACCGATGCGGCTTCCGAGATTAGCAATAGAGAATCACCAGTTCACGACCATCATCGTAGCCCTGCTCGTGCTTTCCGGGGTGGTTTCCTATCTTACCATGCCTCGTTCGGAGGATCCGCAGGTGGCACCTCCGGGCACCACGGTAATCATCGTCTACCCCGGCTCGACACCTGAAGATGTTGAGGATTTGATCGTCAACCCTGTCGAGGAGGCAATCAACGAGCTCGAGGACATCAAGGAGATCAATGGCTGGGCCGCCGATAACCTGGCCATCGTGGACGTTGAGTTCCTGGGTGGAAGCGACCCGGATGAGAAGTACGCGGATGTTGTCCAGAAGGCGAACAGTATAAAAAGCAGGCTCCCCGGCGGCATAACGAGTCTCGAGATTCATAAGTGGTCCGTGAACGAGGTGAGCATCCTGCAGCTGGCGCTGGTCTCGGAGGATACACCGTACCGCGAACTGGAGCGCGAGCTCGAGATCCTCGAGAAGCGAATCCAGCGGATATCGGGGGTGAAGACCGTGGAGACCTGGGCCTTCCCCGAGCAGGAAGTGCGGGTGTCGCTGGACCTGGAGAAGATGGCCCAGTTCCGCATCCCCGTGGGCCGCGTGATCGGCGCCGTCCAGAGCGCCAACACCAATATCCCGGGTGGCAGTGTGGACATAGGGGACCGAAGATTCACGATCCAGACCAGCGGTTCCTACGAGTCGGTGGAGGATATCGCCAACACCGTGGTTCACGCCATGGACGGCAAGATCGTGTACCTGAAGGACGTAGCCGATGTTGAACTAGGATACGAGGATGAGTCCTACCGTGCGCGCTTCAATGGTGAGCGCGCCGTGTTTCTTACCGTGACCCAGAAGTCCGGGAGCAACATCTTCACCGTGATGGACGCCCTGGAGGGTGAGATCGCCGACTTCGAGGAGAGCCTGTCGGGAGACATACGTCTCGAGACCGTATTCGATCAGTCCGGGAGCGTATCGCGCAGACTCAATGGCTTCTTCATGAGCCTGCTCCAGGGTCTTGTCCTTGTGGGGGCAATCGTCTTTCTCTCTGTCAATGTGCGCACGTCTTTGATCGTCATGATGGCAATCCCGTTTTCGATCCTGATCGGACTGGGTTTTGTAGATGCCACGGGCTACGGACTTCAGCAGATGTCGATCGCGGGCCTCGTGATTGCCCTGGGTCTGCTGGTGGATAATGCCATCGTGGTTACCGAGAACATCGGACGCTTCATGCGGATGGGTTACAGCCGCAAGGAAGCAGCGTGGGAAGGTACGAGCCAGGTGGGCTGGGCGGTGGTGAGCGCGACCGCGACCACTGTTCTGGCCTTTGTCCCCATAATGATGATGAAGGACGTGACCGGTGACTTCATCCGGAGCATGCCGGCTACAGTGGTCTACACCTTGACGGCCTCGCTCTTCCTGTCTCTTACCCTGACGCCATATCTTTCCAGCAAGTTCATCAAGGTGACCGCCACCTCCGGCTACAACCGGATGAGGAGATTGCTGCAACACTTCATAGAGACCCGCTACCGGAACATGCTTGACTATGCTATCCGGCATCCCGGGCGCGTGATAGGCCTTGCGCTGGCGATGTTCATCGGCTGTCTTGCGCTCTTCCCCGTGGTGGGCGTGAGTTTCTTTCCCAAGGCGGATAAGCCCCAGATCCTGGTGAACATCGATTCTCCACGGGGCACCAGCCTGGACAGGAGCGACGAGCTGGTCCGCCAGGTGGAAGCCTATGTCGCCGGCCGTGACGAGGTCAGAAGCTACACTACCAACATTGGCCATAGTAACCCTAGAGTCTATTACAATATGTGGTCGAGACAGGAAGTCCCGCATCACGCCCAGGTGATGGTGGAGCTAAAGCAGGGCGATATGAAAGCTCTGGGTGGGCTCGTGGAAGATCTCCGGCGGGACTTCGCCGATCTGCCGGGGACAAAAGTCGAGGTCAAGGAATTCGAGCAGGGCCCCCCGGTCCAGGCACCCATCGCCATCGTGGTAATCGGCGACAATCTGGATATGCTCGAACTGATAGCCCGGGATGTCGAAAACATAATCGCCAGAGCCCCCGCCACCACGAACATCAGTAATCCGCTGGGCACATCGAAGACGGATCTTCACATCAACATCAACCGGGCCAAGGCTGGGATGCTGGGCGTGAACCTCTCGGATATCGATCTCGCCGTGAGAGCGGGCATGGCCGGCCTCCCGATTGCGACGTATAATGATGAAGAAGGCAAGGAGTTCGCCATCGTGGTAAGGCTTCCGTTTGAGGGCAAGCCCACGATCGCTGATCTCGACAGGATATATGTTACCTCCATAACGGGCGCGCAGGTGGCCCTGAGCCAGGTGGCGAAACTGGAGCCCAAGGCCGCGCCGTTGGGTATAGATCACTTCAACCTCGAGCGAGCGGTTACTATCACGGCGGACGTGATCGGCAATGCGTCGGTCGATGTGGCGACCCGGCAAGTGGTCGCGAGCTTAAGGGCATACAACTGGCCCAGGGGGTACCGCTACTACATAGCCGGAGAGCATGAGAACCGCGAGGAATCCTTCGGCGGCATGGGCCGGGCTGTCATAATCGCGCTGGTCGCGATCCTTGCCGTGCTGGTGCTCCAGTTCCGTTCGTACCGGCAGCCGCTTATCGTGTTTGCGGCCATCCCCTTTGCCATGATCGGGTCCGTCCTGGCTCTGCTGATAACCAGGAATTCCTTCTCATTCACCGCTTTCATCGGGCTCACCTCTCTGGTGGGCATCGTGATAAACAACTCCATCATCCTGGTGGACTACACCAATCAGCTGCGCAGGAAGGGAACCGGGCTCATCGAGGCTCTCAAGGAAGCGAGCGAAACCCGTTTTATCCCGATCATTCTTACCACAGCCACCACGGTCGGGGGGCTTCTGCCGCTGACCCTCGGCGGCGGTTCGATGTGGGCGCCGATGGGCTGGACCATCATCGGGGGGCTCATCTGTTCAACCGTCCTTACGCTGTTGCTGGTGCCGGTGCTCTATAAGCTGCTGAGCCCTGAGACCATCGAGTGATCCCTCCCACAGCATTGGGTTCGCGAATTTCCCTTGATGAGTGACCATGTGGTTTGCAGGCCATTGCCAGGGCGCGGAGAGATTCAGCCGGCATGCGCCGGGATTCAACTGGTATGGGCCGGCATTCAGGTATATACTCTCACCCGGATAGATATGGCGGCTACTACTGGTTTCACACAGGTCTTTTCAAGAAGAGTGTTCTGTTGCGGGAGGGCTGATGATGTCCGGTGATGTTTATGAATCGCTCGCAGCCGCGTTGGACCGGCTGCCAAACGGATTCCCGAGAACCAGGTCCAACACCGAGATCAAGCTGCTCCAGAAGATCTTCTCACGCGTGGAGGCCGAGCTTGCCGGCGAATTGCGGGGCGAAATGGAACCCGTCGACCTGATTGCGACACGGATTGGAGTGCCGGCCGATACTGTTGGCAGGAAACTCATCAGCATGGCAAAGCGGGGCCTGGTGTGGGGAGGGTCGAGGGACGGAGAAGCGCGCTTCAGGCTTGCGCCCCTGACAGTCGGGATCTATGAGTCCCAGCTGGATACGATGGATGAGGAGTTCGCCACTCTCTTCGAGAGATATATGAATGATGGTGGGGCAAAGGGCATCATGGAAGCCCAGCCGTCACTCCACAGGGTGCTCCCGGCCCAGGGGAGCGTGAGGTCCGAGTGGATCCTCCCCTATGATGATGTGAAGAAGATAATCCTGAATGCCAGGCATTTCCGTGTTCGACGATGCATCTGCCGGGTGCAGCAGGACCTTCTGGGCACGAGAAAGTGCGATTTCCCGGTCGAGAACTGCCTCATGCTCTCACAGGTCGACCGCGCCCCCGGACCTGATGATCTGAGCCAGCAGCAGGCGCTGGAGCTTCTTGATGAAGCCGAGAAACTGGGCCTGGTTCACACGACAAGCAATGTGGTCCATGGCCTGAGCTATATATGCAATTGCTGCGGGTGCTGCTGTGGGATCTTAAGAGGCATCAACGATTGGGGAATCGAGAACTCCGTCGCGCGCGCCAATTACCTTGCCAGGATCGATGACTCGAAATGCACAGGATGTGGCCTCTGCCTCGAGCGTTGCCAGGTGGGGGCCATTTCTGAAGCTGATGGTAGGCATGCCATCGATAGCGCACGCTGCATCGGCTGCGGGCTCTGCGTCTCGAGTTGCCCGGGTGAGGCAATCGAACTGGAGCGCAAACGGGATAAAGATATAGAGCATCCGCCCAGGGACTACGGGGCCTGGGAGCAGACACGCCTCCGCAACCGCGGCATTCTCTCCTAGCATGCAGGCACTGCGTCAGGCGCCGATGCTGCATCGGCCGCCGGTGCCGTGTCGGCTGCCGGCGGGAACAAAACCGGTGTTCATGCGTCTAATTTAGTGCGGCCCCGAGGATGAGGTGCCCCGATCCCCAACCCCTGATCCAGTTTGACTGAGCAGGGCGCTTCGCCTATGCTACAATGCAGAAACTCGAACGAAAGCCAGAACACATGAAATGCCCTAAGTGCGATTCTGACAACCATTCAACAAGCCGCTTCTGCGCCGAATGCGGGACGCAGCTATCCATTGTGTCTCAAGATTCATCTCTTTCGGAGACCCGTGCATTCGAGAGGCATGCCAGGAGGGTCGAGCCGGGAGGAACCCTCTCGGGTAAGTACCGCATCCTGGGCCATCTTGGAAAGGGCGGCATGGGTACGATCTACGAGGCGGAGGATGTGAAGCTAAGAAGATCAGTGGCCATCAAGCTCCTGCCACCGGACCTTGTCCGTCACCCGGAGGCAAGGCAACGGTTCGTACAGGAAGCGCAGGCCGCATCCGCGCTGGACCATGCCAACATCTGCACCATCTTTGAGATCGACGAGACGGACGATGGACAGATGTACATAGTGATGGCCTACTACAAAGGGGAAACGCTGAAGGAGAAGATCAGGCGCGGGCCGCTCAAGGTGGACGAGGCTATCGATATAACGATTCATCTTGCCGAGGGCCTCTCCAGGGCGCACGAGGCCGGAATAGTCCACCGCGACGTGAAGCCCGGAAATGTCATAGTGACCGATCGCGGCGACATCCGGATCCTGGACTTCGGCCTTGCGAAGCTGATGGACCAGACCGGAATTACCAAGTCGGGCACCATGATGGGCACGGTCATTTACATGTCGCCCGAGCAGGCCAGGGGCGGCGAGATTGACCACAGGACAGACATCTGGTCGTTGGGAGTCGTGCTCTATGAAATGCTCACCGGGCAGATTCCCTTCAAGGGCGACCGCGACCAGACGGTGATCTACTCCATCATCAATGTCGATCCCACGCCGGTCAGGGCGCTCGAGACCCATGTGCCGGCAAAACTCGAGAAGATAGCGAGAAAGGCGATGAGCAAGAGCGTTTCGCGCCGGTACCAGAGCATGACAGAGATGAAGGATGCCCTGGCGGCTTTGCGTGAGGAGCTTAAGACCTCGGATGCCACACAAATATCGGCGGTCCTCGGCGAGGATGATGACTCTACTTCGACCTTCCTCGGGCCCAGGCCGGTTGCGGTAATAAGCTTCGAGAACATGACGGGGGACGAATCCTTTAACTACCTGATGAAAGCTATTCCCAACCTTCTGATTACCAGCCTGGAGCAATCGAGGTATATCCGGGTGGTCACGTGGGAACGTCTCCACGACCTGATGAGACAGATGGGCATGCAAGAGGCAGAGGTCATAGACAAGGAAACGGGCTTCAAGCTGTCCCGGATGGAAGGTGTGAACTCGATCGTGGTGGGAAGCTTCACCAAGGCCGGGGATGTGTTTGCGACCGATGTCAAACTGCTGGACGTGGAGACCAAGCGTCTGATCAAGAGCGCCAGCGCCAGGGGTGATGGAGTGGACAGCATCCTCAGGTCCCAGATCGATGAGCTCAGCCACGAGATCTCACGGGGCATAGGCTTGTCCGAGCAGAGGATCGTCTCGGGTGGGGCGGTGCCGATTGCCGAGGTGACCACGACGTCGATGGATGCCTATGAGAGCTTCCTCCGCGGAAGGAACGCTTACGAGAGACTCTACAATGATGATGCGCGCCGTGCCCTCGGTGAGGCCGTTGAGATCGACCCCGGCTTCGCCGTTGCATATCTGTATCTCGCCTGGATCTATGGGAGACTTCGCGAGACCAAGGCGAGAAACCTGGCCTTCGAGACCGCGATGCAGCTGGCCCACAAGGCAAGCAAGAAAGAAAGGATGTACATCGCCGCCTCGTACGCGGACACGATGGAGCAGGACCTTGACAAGAGATTCCGGATACTCAAGCAGATGGCTAGGGAGTTTCCCCAGGAGAAGCGGGTGCATCATCTGCTGGCATCGCACTACAGGGTGAGGAAGCTCTTCTACCAGGCCATCGAGGAATACAACCGCGCGCGGGAGCTGGACCCGGGCTATGGCTGGGCCATGAACGAGCTGGCTTACATGTACACCGACGTTGAGGATTACGAGAAAGCCTACGAGTATTTCAAGAGATACGGGTTGCTCTATCCCGGCGATGCCAATCCGATCGACTCGATGGGAGAGCTCTATTTCCGGATGGGCAAGATCGACAAGACCATCGCCCAGTACAAGAAGGCGCTTGAGGCCAGGCCGGACTTCTACTATGCCTACTGGGAACTCGCCTATGTCCACGCCCTGCTCGAGGACTATCCCGAGGCCATGAAATGGATCGAGGAATTCGCCCGGCGCGCCCCGTCCAGCGGAACAAGGGCGGAGGGGCGGCAGTGGAAAGGCTTCTATCTTCTCTGGCAGGGAAGGCTTGAAGACGCTCTCGGTGAGGCCAATGCACTTGCCGATCTCGCGACAGAGGCAGGGAGTGAGCTCTGGAGGGCCGAGGCGAACAGGCTCAGGGGATGGATTCTGATGGAACAGGGGCATTACGATGAGAGCCGGCGGAGCTTCCGGAAGGGCCTGGAGTCCATACGTGACCATGAGTCCGAGTTCATCCCCGCCCAGCTGAGCTACTCGCTTTATACGCCGGAGCGCATTCCCACGCTCATGGCAACCTACACATTCGCGATCGGACTGGCGGATGTTCTTGCGGGCGATCTCGAGCAGGCAAGGTCACGCTTGGGGGAGATGGGCTCTCTCCTTCCACACTACTGCGAGCTCCTGCATGCCGAGCTGCTGCTTGCTGAGGGTTCATATGAAAAGACAATCACGGTGTGTGAGAAGTGCCGCCATGGCGGGATACCCTATATGAGCGACACAGACGGGATGTTGGCCTATAATCTCCCTCCGCTTAAGGACGTGGAGGCGAGGGCCTGTGCAATGAAGGGCGACCTTGAGCGGGCCATCACCCAATATGAGATGCTCGCCCGGTTTGATCCGGAGAGCAGGAACCGGCGGCTGATTCACCCGAAGTATCACTACCGCCTCGCCGGCGTCTATGAAAAGGCCGGCAGAGGCGCGGATGCCGTCGGGGAGTATGAGAAGTTCCTGCAGCTGATGAAGTCTTCCGATACGGGCCTTGAAGAAGTAGATGCCGCACGCGAGAGCCTGGCCCGGCTAAAGTAATCATCCCGGGCTGAAGTAACCGTCCCCGGCTGAAGTAACTGCCCCCGCAGGAGAACCGTGTCGCATTTGACGGCCGGCCTCATTATTATTGTACCGAACCGGATTGTACCGAACCGGATCCTGCCGAACCTGGAGACAGGCTGAAAAAGCTTAACACGGGCGCAGCGATATGAATGCAGTAGAAATGCGGAACGTGACCAAGACCTTCGGGAATGTCACAGCTGTTGATGGCCTGTCCCTGGATGTGCCGGACGGGAGCATATACGGCTTCATAGGCCCGAATGGCTCGGGCAAGACCACCACCCTGCGCATGATGATGAACATCTTCTATCCCGATCACGGTACGATTCGGGTGCTCGGTGAAGATGCCCACGGAAGCTCCCACGACACCATAGGCTATCTCCCGGAGGAGCGAGGCCTCTACAAGAAGATGGGGGTGCGCGAGATACTCCGGTTCTATGGCAACTTGAAGAATGGGAAGGATGTAGACCGCGAAGTGGACAGGTGGCTTGAGAGGCTGGATCTGAGCGATTGGGGGGACAGGAAGGTCGAGGCCCTGAGCAAGGGCATGAGCCAGAAGGTCCAATTTATTGCCGCCGTGGTATCAAATCCGAAGCTCCTCATACTGGATGAACCCTTCGCGGGCCTTGACCCCGTCAACACGGAAGTCTTGAGGGAAGCTGTGCGCGAAATCCAGGCGGCCGGGACCACGGTGCTCTTCAGCACCCACGACATGAGCATTGCCGAGAGGGTGTGCGATTTCATCTTCATGATATTCAATGGCAGAAAGGTTCTGGATGGGACCCTTCAGTCCATCCAGTCGACTTACGGCCGCGACACGCTTCGCCTGAGGTGTGAAGGTGGAGCCTCGGCCCTGGAGAACCTGCGGGGGGTCGAGAAGGTCAGGGACTTCGGACAGGTGCAGGAGCTCCGCATGTCGGAGTCTTCGGATCCCCAGAAGATACTCGCGGAAGTCATGTCGCGGACCGTGGTAGGGAGCTTCGAGATCGCCAGCCCTTCCCTGCACGATATCTTTGTCAGAATAGCCGCTCCCGGGGCAGGGGAGGATCAGGATGATTAAGACCTTGAGAATCGCGCTGCGCGAGTACCGCGCTGCTGTAAGGACCAAGGGCTTTGTAATCGGGCTGGTCATCGCTCCCATCGTGATGAGTGGGGGCTTTCTCGGAATCAAGCTCTTTGAAGACCGGGTTGATACCGGTGACCTGGTAATTGCGGTTATGGATCACTCGGGATTGGTGACTCAAGCCGTGGTCAAAGCCGCGCAGGCCCGTAATGCTGAGTCCATATATGATGAACATGGCAACAAGACCATGCCTGCCTATGTCATTGAGCCGGTCGATGCCGGTGCAGGTGACATCGCCGGCCTCAAGGTCAATCTCTCGGACAGGATCCGCACCGGAGACCTGCATGCCTTTGTAGAGATTGGCCCGGATGTCCTACGCCCGGCCGGGGAGGGGGTGGACGCTCGCATTAGTTACCACGCTGAGAACGCGGCTGTCGATGAGGCCAGGGAGTGGATAGAACGGCCCATCAACAATCACCTGAGAGGACTGAGGCTGTCGGAAGCGGGTGTCAGTGACTCAGCCCACACAGAGATTCTGTCCTGGGTGGGCGTTGAAGGCATGGGGCTGGTGTCGGTTGACCCCGAGACCGGCGAGGTCATTAAGGCGGAGCGGAGCAGCAAGGGGAGGGCGCTCGGGATCCCTTTCGCCGTAGTCATGCTGATGTTCATAATGATGCTGATGGGAGCCATTCCCCTGATCAGTGCCGTAACCGAAGAGAAGGCCCTGCGCATTGCCGAGGTTATGCTGGGCTCAGTAACTCCCTTCCAGTTCATGATGGGCAAAGTGATCGGCGGTGTGGGCGTCTCAACAACGGCATCGATGGTCTACACGGTCGCAGGTTTGATCGCCCTGAAGCAGTTCGGCATGGCCGGAGAGGTGCCGCCCGGCCTGGTGGCCTGGTTCATCACCTTCGTGCTGGTGGGGACGGTGATGATGGGTTCCTTCTGCGTGGCCCTGGGGGCGACCTGCAGCCAGGTCAACGAAGCCCAGTCTTTGACCATGCCGGCCCTGGTTCCGGTCATGGTTCCCATGTTTCTGCTGATTCCCATAACTCTCCATCCCACCAGCACCTTTGCCACCGCGCTTTCTCTGATTCCGATTTTCACACCGATGGTGATGATGCTCAGAATTGCCTCCCCTGTCACAATCCCGGCCTGGCAGCCCTGGGTGGGTCTGATCGGGGTGATGATGCTTGCCACATTCGCGATCTGGGCGGGTGGCCGCGTTTTCCGGATTGCCATTCTCATGCAGGGCAAGCGTCCGAGGATGGCGGATATCATGAGCTGGGCCATCAAAGGCTGAGCACCGTTCGTATCGGCGATACATCCAGCGATACCAATTCCCCTCGTTAAGGCCTGGCACTTGAGAGCTGCCTCCGTGCGCCCCATTTCGCCTGCCCCCCCTCATCTCTCCGGCTGATCATTTGTTGTGGCGCGCGGGCCAATCCTTGCGGCGGCTTCTCTCGCGGTTCCACACATTGAGATAGGCACGAAGTTGTGGTATAATGAGATGAATGCTGTGTAATGCAACGCAGCCATAAGTAGCGCATCAAAAAGCAAGACTCAACCGAAGGGGGAATACCGTGTCCAAGCTCAGATTATCAACATTCCTGATGATGTTTACAGGATGGATTCTGATTCTGGCGGTCGCTGCCGGAGCGCAGCAACGAGGCCCCGGCGATATTTCTGCCGAGATTGCGAAGGCCAAGGCCGATTTCTTCGCCCGCTTCTCGGCCATGGCGTCCGACCCTACCGCAAACCAGGCCAGGTACGATGTCATATACTATTTCCTGGATCTCGACATAGATCCCACGACCAGCACGATCTCGGGCACGGTGCGCATGATGGCCGAGGTCCTGGACGGGCCGCTCGCAACCGTGGATGTTGACCTTTATTCCAATATGACGGTTGACAGCGTCGTGGGAAGCGGCGGCGCGCTTGCCTATTCCCACATAAGTGACATTCTTACCGTTACTCTCGAGGCCCCCCAGGATTCAGGCACATCATTCTACTTCGACATGACCTACCATGGCATCCCGTCGGCTTCCGCCGGCGCTTTCGAGTTCGACACCTATGGCGGGGAAGACATGATCTGGAGCTTGAGCGAGCCTTTCGGGGCCCGCACCTGGTGGCCGTGTAAGGATTACTCCAATGACAAGCCGGATTCGGCCGATATCTGGATCACGGTGCCGAGCGACCTGATCGTGGCCTCAAATGGCACACTGCGGGCAACCGTTGATAATGGCGGCACCACGACCTATAAGTGGCACGAACAGTATCCGATAGCCACCTACCTTGTCTCCGTGGCCATTCATCCGTATACGGTCTTCTCGGACTACTATCACTACTCGCCCACGGATTCCATGGAGATTCGCCACTACGTTTTCCCGGGGCACTACGCTTTGGTCCAGCCGACCTATGCCATGGTTCCCGACATGATTACGCTTTTCGCCGGCCTGTACGGCGAGTATCCCTTCATCGAGGAGAAATACGGGCATGCCGAGTTTACCTGGGGTGGGGGGATGGAGCACCAGACCATTACCAGCCTGGGTGGATGGAGCGAGTATCTCATCTGTCATGAGCTGGCCCACATGTGGTGGGGCGACATGATCACCTGTGCCGACTTCCATCACATCTGGCTGAACGAGGGCTTTGCGGTCTACAGCGAAGCGCTGTGGGCGGAGCATGAGTATGGCTGGGCCGAGTACCAGCAGCAGATGGCCTATTCGAAGTATATGGGCGCCGGGACCATCTATGTTCCCGACCTTTCCGACTGGAACCGTATCTTCGATCCGGACCTCACATATGATAAGGCCTCATGGGTGCTTCACATGCTTCGCGGTGTCGTCGGCGACTCGACCTTCTACGACATAATCGGGGCGTACTACAGCAGCGAGTACCAGTATGGATCGTGTACCACCGAGCAGTTCCGGGACGTCTGCGAGGGGGTCGCCGGCCGCGACCTCGACCAGTTCTTCCACCAGTGGATCTACGAGGAAGGTTTCCCCTTCTATCACTACACCTGGAATTATGAGGGGGTCCCGGCCAGCTACCAGATCAACCTCACGATTGAGCAGCTCCAGCAGAACGAAGTATTCCACATGCCCATCCAGGTCACGGTCACAACCACCGCCGGGGAGACCACCTTCGTGGTCGAAGACACGCTCGCCACCCAGCAATTCGCGCTGGTGGTCGATGACGAACCGCTCTCGGTTGAGCTCGACCGGGACGAGTGGATCTTGAGGATGATCTCCGAAGAGATTACCGATGCTACTTTCGATCGCGGGATCCTCGTGGTAAACGGGGTCCACTGGAGTACCTATGGAACCGAGATCACGACGGCTTATGAGGACAGCTGTTTCTGGGGATCGCTCCCGATAACCTTCTGGGACATTTTCAGCGAACCGGGCGGAGGATATCCCGCCAACCTTCCGGCACCGATCGGTCACGGCTATCTGCCGGCGGATACTCTCAAGGAGTTCTCTACCGTGGTGTGGGTTGGGAACAACTACGCAGGCGACATTGATGCCTGGTATAGCGCTCCTATCTATAGCTATCTCAAAGCTGGCGGCAATGTGTTGCTCCTTACCAGGATGGGACAGGACTTCGTCTATGAGGCGCTCAGGTCATATCTCGGGATCGATTGGGCGGAGGAAATGACAAACACCACTCGCCAGGCGACATCGGTATATACCGGCCTGGTGAATATGCCCAGGCTGGGGACCCAGTCATACAATGCTGTCTTTGACACATCCACTGTGGCGGAGCAAGGCACGACCATTTTCGTGCAGGAGAATATCTTCGCCGTGCCGAGAGGCCTGGGCGTATGGGCCGATCCGCCGGAGGGCGGCAGCATCCGGCCCGATGGCGGGCAATTCGCCTTTGTCTCCGGGCGCCCATACCGGTACTCACACGCAGAGATGACAGCGAACTGCGAGTACATCCTGAGAAACCTTCTTGGAGAGCCCTATGACCCGGCCGGCATCGATGACACGGGATCCGCCGGGAAGATCAGCATGGCCCAGAACGCGCCTAATCCGTTCACCGGGACAACCCGCATATCCTTTAGCCTCCCCTCCGGGCAGGATGTAGCGTTGAGCGTCTATGATGTGCGCGGGCGCGAGGTTGTCCGGCTCTTAGACGGCAAGGTGGATGCCGGCAGGCATAGCGTTACCTGGGACGGCAGGGCAGACGCAGGCTATCAGGCCGCTCCCGGCGTCTACTGGTATCGCATGAGAGCAGGTGACAAGGTGCTTACCCGAAGAATGGTGTTTTTGAAGTAATCCCCCGGGCGGGGATGGCCAATAATCCAATACTAAGACGGGGCCCTCCGGGCCCCGTTGGTTATCCTGCCCTGCCGGGCCCCGTTGGCTTACCCGGCTCTGCGGGTCCACCCTGCCCTGCCGGTCCACCCGGACATGCAACCATTACAATTGGCTTGACAGTCGCGAGCGTTTTACTGGAACATAAAACCTGGTCGCGGGTCATGCTCGTGATACCCTATGGATGCATCAGGCATCTAATCGCACTGGATATATCTGTGGGAGTTCAACCCTGGACCTGTGTGATTTCGGGTGCAGCGGAAGGAGGAATTACGGATGGGAATGATGAAGGAGTTCAAGGACTTTGCCATGAGGGGCAATGTAGTCGACATGGCTGTCGGCATTATCATTGGCGCGGCCTTCGGATCCGACGACCAAGGATTGCACTTTCTGTTTCTCGACCATAGCGATCAAGACTACGCGCTGCCCTAACTGCACGTCAGAACTCAAAGCCTGATAAGAAACCTGAAGGGGGCAGGCTCCGAGGGCCCGGTTTTCCGACCAGGGGGCCTTGAAACCTGACCCCGTTCTATTCGACAGCGGGTGCCATAGATGAAAATGAAGCTGAGTTTTCTGGGCGCCGCCCAGAATGTAACAGGCTCGCGATATCTACTGGAGGCGGGCGGCAAGAGAATCCTGATAGACTGCGGGCTCTACCAGGAGCGCGACTTCCGGGCGAGGAACTGGGAGCCATTTCCGGTGCCCCCGAAGTCGATCGACCTTGTTCTGCTTACGCATGCTCACCTTGACCACAGCGGTTTTCTGCCCAAGCTGGTGAAGGACGGCTTCAGGGGCAGGATATACTCAACGCGGGCATCATGCGAGATTGCCAAGATAGCCCTGCTTGACTCGGCACACTTGCTGACCGAAGACGCTGAGTTCAAGAGAAGGCGGCACGCGAGGGAAAAGCGCAAGGGGCCTTATCCCGAGGTGCCCCTGTACACGGAAAAGGATGCGCTGAAGTCATTTCCCCTCTTCAGGGAGGTTCGCTATGAGGAGCCGGTGGAGATAGGGGAAGGGTTGGAGGCGACCTATCATGATGCCGGCCACATCCTGGGGTCATCCCATGTGATGGTGAAAGTCACCCGGAACGGTGAAGTCCGGACCATCCTTTTCTCCGGTGACATAGGCCGGTGGGAGAAACCCATCCTCAGGGATCCCACCCTTATCGAGCAGGCCGATTATGTGATCATGGAATCAACCTACGGAAACCGTGATCATGAAGATCCCAGGGACATCGACAGTATGCTCGAGGATGTCATGAATTCCACCTACAAGCGCGGCGGCAACATATGCATTCCAAGCTTCGCGATCGGGCGCACCCAGGAGGTGCTCTATCGCCTCAATGAACTCCTGGTCGAGGACAGGATACCCCACTGCAATGTTTTCATAGACAGCCCCATGGCAGTGAAGGTCACCGAGGTTTTCAAGCAGCACCGAGAGCTCTTTGACGAAGAGATGATGGACCTCATAAAGGAAGGACAGTCACCCTTCCGCTTTCCCGAGCTCAAGATGGTCACGACGGTCAAGGACTCCAAGGCGATCAACGATGTCAAGAAGGGGGCCATGATCATCGCGGGCTCAGGGATGTGCACGGGCGGTAGAATCAAGCACCATCTTGCCAACAACATAGATAGGAAAGAGAGCACGGTGCTCTTTGTCGGTTACCAGGCCGTCGGGACTCTCGGCCGCCACATCGTGGAGGGGGCCTCCGATGTCCGGCTCTTCGGGAAGAAATACCCGGTGAGAGCCAGGATCGCGCAGATCCACGGGTTCTCCGCTCATGCCGACCGGGGAGAGCTCCTGAAGTGGGTCTCCGGGCTTGCTCCGGGCCCGAAACACGTTTTCGTGACTCACGGCGAACCTGAATCTGCCCGCGGCCTCGCCGATCTGCTCAAACAGGAGAAGGGATGGACGGCCTCGGTGCCGGAGTATAAGGACGAGGTCAGCCTGGACTAGCGGCCGGGCATTTGTCACCGGTCCGCCCACTGGGCTCTTGCCCTTAATCCGGCTGGAGCTCTATCATGGAGAGTTATGAAACCTGAAGACTTATCTTCCCTCAGTGGGCTGCTCGCCTGCCCTTCGTGTCATGCCGGCCTGGGCCCGGCCGACGCGGGGCTTAAGTGTACAGGCTGCGGGTCAATATTCCGCGTGGATGCCCACGGCTTTATAGAGTTCAGGGCGGATGATTCGGGGGATGAGGTCTATGACCAGGACACCACTCCCGAGGAGTACGCGGAGACCCAGCTCCATAGCGGGCAGAGACTCTTCGATGAATACATCTTCCCGCTTCTCGGCGAGGAAAGATTCACCACTGTTCTCGATGCAGGCTGCGGCATGGGGATGGGAGTCTCGAAGCTCCTGGATGAGGGTTACGAAGCTTTCGGGATCGACCTTCCAAACATGGCAAGGTTCTGGGCACGGGCCGGCAAGAACCCCGCGCGCTTCTTCTGCGCCGATGCGGCAAGGCTGCCCTTCCGTGAGGGCTTTTTCGATGTGGTCTACTGCATGGGAGCATTCGAGCACATCGGTACCAGGACCGGCTTTTTCACTTTGCTGGATAACTATAAGGAGATAAGGCGGGCCTGTGCAAATGAGCTTCTGCGGGTAACGCGGCCCGGCGGGAGGATCATCGTGGCCTGCCCCAACAAGCGTTTCCCGGTAGACATACAGCATCCGCCGGCAGATGCAGAAAGCCCGCCATCTATCGGATTGAAAATCAGGACCGCGGTATATGACAAGACGGGCGTCAACTTCCATCCCGTGTGGGGGAAGTACCATCTGGCGTCATATCCCGAGGTGAAGCAGCTGTTCTGCGAGGATGGCGGGGCGAGAGGGTTCCGGCCGCTGCCCCTCAGCGACTACTTCGGCTTCAGCATTTTCGAAAGAACATCCCTGAGGCCTTTTCTCCATCTGGTAAGGTTCTACCTTAATAACCTGCCTCCATTCCTTCGGGGCAGCTTCGT
>JAUVJV010000316.1 GCA_030592245.1 Candidatus Eiseniibacteriota bacterium | reverse complement strand
CGAGACGGATCCGGGCAAGATAGCCGCCATGATGATAGACCACATCAACGGGAAGCGCGAGAAGCTCGGTATAAGCAAGGGCAAAGAGCGCGTGCTTTATGACATGGAGATGCGCAGGGAACTTGACCAGGAGCAGGGAGAGTGATCGGGACGTGCGGCATGATTGGGCGGGACGATGTCTAGACTCATAGCAACACGCGCGATCCGCGGCGCCCATAAGCTGCTGGCAAGGGCGGAGAAAGAACTTGCGAAGGCCCTGGATGAGCACGGGCCCGACGCCAGGGTCGAGTATCCCAATACCGGGTATTATCTGCCCATATCCCACGGCATCCTGGGGCTTAAGATCGATACGGTCGGGGGGCTTAAGGAGCTTCTCGAAGCCGCAAGAGAACTCCTGCCGCCCGTTCCTGATGAGAAACTGTGGGTTCCCTATCTCGGGCACACCCTTGATGCCGGGATGGCCACCCTGTTTGTGGACGAGGTCATCGAGGCGCTTAAGTATACGTGGGACCCTGTTCCTTACCTGGCCGAGGCCAACCCGACGGACAGCGATCTATGGCTGGGCGCGTCCAATGATGTGATCCTGCGCGAGCGGGGAATCGAGTTTGTGGATGGCACCGCCCCCGGCTTCGCGGCCTGCGTGGGCTATTGTCCCACCAATGAGATCGCTGTGAAGATCGCCCGGCAGCTCCAGGAGAAAAACCTCTATGTTTTCATGTCGGCATCGACCGAGGGCAAGAGCATGGCCCAGCAGCTCAGGGAAGAGGGCATTCAGCTGGGCTGGGATACGAGGCTGGTACCCTTCGGCGATGATGTGACATCCACGATTCACTCACTGGGGTTTGCCACCAAGGTGGCTCTCTCCTTCGGCAACTCGGCGCCTGGTGATTATGAGCGCGTGCTTCAATATAACAAGGACCGGGTATTCGCTTTTGTCCTGGCCCTCGGTCCGGTTGATGACGAGAAACACGCCCAGGCCGCCGGAGCCATCAACTTCGGCTTTCCCACGATTGCCGACACTGATATCGACCAGATCCTTCCGACAGGCATATGCACCTATGAGCATGTTGTCTCACCGGTCGAGCACGAGAAGATTGTTGCGAGGGCCATCGAGGTGCGGGGCCTCAAGATCACCGTGACCGAGGTCCCCATTCCGGTTCCCTATGGGCCCGCCTTCCAGGGTGAGCGCGTGCGCAGGGGTGACATGTACGTGGAGCTGGCCGGGCAGACCCAGCCGGGTTTCGAGTTCCTGACCACCCGGGACTTGGACGAGGTAGAAGATGGCAGAGTGGAGGTGATTGGACCCGAGATCGACGAGGTGGAAGAGGGCAGCAGTATTCCCTTTGCCATCCTGGCGGAGGTGGCGGGCCGCGAGATGCAGCCGGATTTCGAGCCCATCTTGGAGCGGCATATCCATGATTTCGCGAATTGCGCCAACGGGATCTACCATAATGGCCAGCGGGACATCAACTGGGTCCGCGTGAGCAAGGAGGCTCATGAGAAGGGCTTCAGGTTCGAGCACTTCGGGACCATCATACATGCCAAGCTCCACGGCGAGTTCGGGAAGATATTCGATAAGGTTCAGGTCAGGATCTACACCCGGGAGAAGGAGATCCTCGAGCTGATCGGTAAGGCCCGCGAAGTCTATCACCAGCGTGACGCCCGCCTGGCCGGGATGACGGATGAATCGGTGGATACCTTCTATTCGTGTACCCTCTGCCAGTCCTTCGCACCCAACCATGTCTGTGTCATAACACCCGAGCGCTCCGGCCTCTGCGGAGCATATAACTGGCTGGACGGCAAGGCCGCACACCAGGTGACTCCCACCGGGCCGAACCAGCCGATCGAGAAGGGCAGCACCCTGGATGAGGTGAAGGGGCAGTGGAAGGGCATAAACGAGTTTGTCCATAACACGTCGCATAAGACCCTCGAGATCTTCAATGCCTACAGCATCATCGAACATCCAATGACCTCCTGTGGCTGCTTCGAGTGCATCTCGGGAGTGCTTCCGTCCACCAATGGCATCATGACGGTTTATCGTGAATACACTGGGATGACCCCGTCGGGCATGAAATTCTCCACCCTGGCGGGGGTAGTGGGAGGGGGCGTGCAGACCCCGGGTTTCATAGGTCACAGCAAGCACTACATTGGTAGCAATAAGTTCATCAGCGCGGAGGGCGGCGGGAAGCGCATCGTCTGGATGAACCGGGGGCTCAAGGAAGAAATGGAAGAGGTGCTTCGCAAGATCGGCGAGGTGGAGGGGCTTGAGAACTTCTTCGACATGATTGCCGATGAGACCGTGGCGGAGACCGAAGAGGAAGCGCTCGCCTATATCACCGAGAAGGGCCATCCTGCGCTTTCGATGCCCCCTCTGTTCTAGAGGACACTCCATGAAAGTGATCGCCGTAGCAGGCAAAGGTGGAACCGGAAAGACCACGCTGGCAGTGATGATTGTCCGCTGGCTGCGCGATAACCGGTCCAAGGCCATCCTGGCCGTCGATGCCGATCCCGCGACCAACTTCGCCGACATGCTCGGAGTGCAATCAGGGGAGACCATCGGCTCGGTGAGGGAAGAGATGAAGGCCAGGGGTTCTGATCTGCCGGGGGGCATGACCAAGCAGCGGTTCCTGGAGTATAAGACCCAGACCGGCGTGGTTGAAACTCCGGACTTTGACCTGATCGTGATGGGCCGTCCCGAGGGCCCCGGGTGTTATTGCTATGCCAATAACCTGCTCCGGGACATCCTCGACACTCTGGGCAAGAACTATGACTATGTGGTGATAGACAATGAAGCCGGGATGGAACACCTGAGCCGGCGCACCACCCGGGACGTCGATCACCTCTTGGTGGCTTCACTTCCCACGGTGACGGCGGTAAGGACTGCCGGCAAGATCTGCCGGGTGGCAGACGAGCTGGCCGTGGGGATCAAGGGCAAGTTCCTCATCCTCAACCGCATGATCGGCGAACCCCCTGAGGCCGTCACGCAGGCCATCGAAGCGGACTCGCTTCAACTGCTGGGTTCAATTCCGGAGGATGATAGGCTATTATCCTGGGACATGACCGGGGCCCCCTTGTGGCCGTCTCTTGAGGACTCGGAAGCCTATGGCATCATGGGCGGGTTGCTTGAGGAGCTTATCCCGGAGTGAGAAGAATGTGCAGCAAGCAGTTGAGTGGACAAATTGCCGGGGTTCTGATGGAAGAGAGAAATTATGGGCATTGAAATTCCAAAAGATATCAATCCCGGAAGGATTGTCGAAGTGACCATGGGCGCCACCGCCGAGCAGGGGGGAACGCGCTCCCATACCGTCACCATAGGCGGCAGCACCGGGCTCCCGTTTCATTTCTTTGAGGGCGAGCACCCCAACCGTCCGGTGGTCGCAATGGAGGTTTTCGACCGGCTTCCTCCCAGGTATCCCGATAGCCTCAAGGAGTGCTTCGGCGATACAATCGAGAAGCCGGCCGAGATGGCCAGGCTTTGTGTCGATGAATTCGGGGCCGAGATGATAAGCGTGCGGCTTGAGGGTACTCATCCCGAGAAGGGAGACAGGAGTGCTGATGAGGCCGCCGAGACCGTGAAGGCCGTGCTCGAGAGTGTGGCCGTACCCATCATCGTCACCGGCCACAGTCATTTCGAGAAGATAAACGAGGTGATGAAGAAGGTGTGCGAGGTCACGGCCGGCGAGAACTGCCTCATCAACTATGTGGAGACCGACAACTATAGGACCATCGCCGCCGCATGCATAGCTTATAAGCACACGCTGGTTGCCCAGTCTCCCATCGATGTCAACCTCGCCAAGCAGCTCAATATACTGCTAAACGACATGGACTTCCCCCGGGACAGGATCGTGATGGATCCCCTGACGAGCACGGTTGGATACGGGCTGG
>JAUVJV010000089.1 GCA_030592245.1 Candidatus Eiseniibacteriota bacterium | reverse complement strand
CATGCGTCATGATGCTGATCTTGGCTTCTTCGATAGGTACGAACTTCCCCTGGAAATACGCATACTTGGCCATTTCGACCTCCTATTTTGAATGGGACAAAGGGTTGATCACACCGGACAACCGTAGCAGCCGGCGAGCGCGCGTTCAACTGGATTCAGGGTTTGGGGAGTGCTACAGGCTCTGGCCGGGAAAGAAACTCTCGGCGGTTGCGGCCTTGCGTATAACGCGGAGCGAGCCCCCGTCGGCCATCACTTCGGCCGGGGTGCCCAAGCTCATGAACTTCAGGACACTCATCGAGTATCCATAGGCCCCCGCGCCGAAGACGCCGATCAAGTCTCCCGGTTGGGGACGCGGCATCATCACGTCCTTGCCGAGGAAATCGATGGGCGTGCATATGGGGCCTCCCACATTGCACTTGCTCCCGGCCGGCTGTCCGATCTTGTTCAGGATGCCAAGGCGGTGCTTGACCCTCATGAAGACGGGGCGGCTGAAATGATTCATGCCCCCGTCGGTTATGATGTAGCAAATGCCCCGGGCCCGCTTCACCCGGAGCGCCCGGGTGACGAAGATGCCGGATTCCGCGACCAGGTAACGTCCCACCTCGAATATCAGCCTGCACTCCGGATGAGACACCGCCAGGTTCTTCCTCACCGACGAGGCGACGCGCGAGATCGGGGACAGGTCAAGTTCTTGATCGCCCTCCTGATAAGGAACGCCGAAGCCGCCACCGAAATCTATGGCCCTGAGTTCGAACCCGATCTCTTTCGAGAGCCTGACTGCGAGGTCCCTGACATACTCCAGGTGATCGCAGATGAAGGACGTATCCAGAACCTGGCTTGCCGAATAGACATGAATCCCGCTCAGCCTGGCGGATTCCAGCCGCAAGCCCCGCACGTCACCAACCACGGTCTCCTCGTCGAAACCGAACTTGCTCGGACCCCCGACCATCATCTCCGGCGATATGGGCTTCTCCTGCGTGTTGATCCGGAGCAGGACATCCACGGGCTTGCCGAGCCTCTTCGAGATCTCGTCGATCAGCTCGATCTCATGAACCGATTCTGCGGCGATAGCATAGACCCCGCTGTCTATGGCGAACTCGAGATCCCTCGCCGTCTTTCCCGGACCGACAAAAGCGATGTTCTCAGGTTTGAAGCCTACCTTGAGCGCGGCCTGGATCTCGCCGAGCGAACTCACGTCGGCGCAAGCTCCCAGCAAGCGCAGGGTATTACATATCGCGAGACCGGGATTGGCCTTGAAGGAGTAGAAAACATCGAATCCGGGAAAATGACTGGTGAACTTCCTGTGCTTTTCCCGGATCATGCCGGCGGAATACAAATAGAAAGGAGTCTCATGCGCGGCTGCGATCTTCCCGATCCCCAGGCCGTCTATCTCGAAACTGCCGTCCTTCATGAAGTACTCTTCGATCACGGGGTCTATCTCCGGTAGATCTCGATCCTGCTCACACCCTGGAAGATGTAGAATGGAAAAGGCTCCGACACGACGGAATCCACACCCATGGTACGGCAGTACTCCTCGCCGAAGTGAGCGCCGGTCTCGGCGAATATGACGATCTTGGTCTGGTGCTGTCCACAGACATCGATTATGTCCCCAAGTGCATCTGTGGTGAGGGCCATCCCGGTGATCACCACCACATCACTCTCGGGTATCAGCTGGAAGTTCTTCGAGCCATTCTCGATTGTAACGCCATGCATGCTGGTGTTGAGGATCTTCTCATCGAGGTCGGTCGCGGCCACGGAGTATTCCTTCTCGGTCAGGCTCTTGATCAGGGTCCCCAGCACGCCGACGTTCACTATGCGTGGTCTCTCACCCTTCGGCTTGATCCCTCCAAGCACATGCTCGACCTCGTTGAGAATGATGGCATTGCGCTGGGCGGTTTTCTCAATGGAGTTGCCGGATATCTCGTGGACCAGGTGCGGGTGTCTCTTTATGGAGGCATAGATCGAGTCCAGCACCGAGATGCTGTAACAGTCCTTCTCGGGAATGATCTCGCGCGCATCCCGGCCTATCAGGCTATCGTCGATGACAAGGTCCTGGTCACAATAGCAGGAGCCCTGCCCGACGGTCTGGCTCACCAGGAACCAGTACTTGAAGGTGCGTTCATCCACGGTCGGCTTGAAGGCGAGATCGACCTTCCAGAGACCCCTTATGGTGAAGTCGGCATCGCTGAACTCAACTGTTTTCCTGAGGGCCTGTTCTTTGAGGATCTCATATACATCTGTCATTGGGCTTTCGCCTCCTGTGGCCTCAACTCAAGGGCCCGAAACTTGATTCCAGCCATCTGCCTATATGCCCGGCGACTTCAGAATCGAAGCCCTGGTAATTATGCGGAGCTCCTTCTATGACACGTCCCTCGAAGCTCGGCGCGTTCTTAAGGTGGGCCTTGAGCGAGTCGAGATACGCTCGTGAAGACCCGAGGAATGCCTCGTCCACCGAACCCACCACAGCCAGAACCGGCACCTCTATGCTCTCGATCTCCGCGAAGTGCTTCCTGTCGGTCCCCGACAGATTGAACATCCCGAGGGCGGAATCCTTGCTGAAAATGTCCAGGAAGGTCTGTGCCGAGACCGGATAGTGGAAGTACGTCCGGGGCAGAAGATCCCGGCCTGCGCCCCGATCCACCATCTCCCGGGCCACGCTGACAGCTTCGTCGAAAGCTTCACCAACCCGTTCACGCTGGCCCCCGAAATCATCGGACGGAGAAAGAAGCACGATCCCCCCAATATCAGGGTCATCAGCCCTGTAGGAATAGTAAGTGATCTTGAGGGCTCCGTGGCTGTGGCCCTCGAGTATGATCCTCTTCGAGGCCCTGGATCTCAGGAAACCCGTCCAGGCGGCGATGTCCTTTAGGCAGTCTTCGAAGATCTCGTATATCCCGCCGATCTGAACCGACCCCGTTGCCCCATCACCTTCTTCGACGATGAAATCCGAGATATAGTCATGACCTCTGTTATTGACGGTCAGGAAGTTCAGGCCGCAGGAGGTGACAGCATCGGCGACATGATCCACAAACCTGTTCTCATAGAAATTGCCGGCGAGCCCGTGAACATGCAGTACGCTGGTATCTGCGGGACCGCCTTCGGGAATCGCGAGAATCCCCTGCAATTCGAGGCCGTCCGGTGTCAGGACCCTGCAGAACTCGCCCTTCATCAATCCTCCTGCCCGGCTCGTGCTCGCCGGGAAGTCCAAAGCGTTACTCAGAGAGATTCCAAAATGCTGTTGTTCACTTAAGTTTAGCTGTTCTGGAGTTCAAAGCAAGAGGGACTTGGCCGGGATGCCTACCAGTTGGCCCCGGTGAACCACTGGTAGAGGAAGTCCATCCGCCCGGTAAGCAATGAGATTCTCGCCATCACGGTATAGCCGAAGGAAGCACCGAAAGCCGCCATCAGCACCCAGATTCCCACCCGCGCGGCTCTTCCGAAACCGCCCTTGTGCTCCTTCGAGAAATAGAAGTAGATGATGGCGCAGATAACCCCGCCCACGACCACGATCTGGGAGAAGATATTGCCGATCGTGGCCATCGTCGTTGCCTGCGGCTCGTAGAGCGGAACCATCGTGCTCTGGACTTGAGTGACGAAGTCGGACTGGAGATAGCGCGTGAAGTTGGTTCCGGCGGCGTACCCGATCACGAAGGCCATGGCCCAGCGGGAGAACCACGCGATGCGTGGTACCAGCCGGGTCAGCAGGATCAGGCCCAGCGCAAGCGGTATGGCATATTGCCATTCCCTCTGGTTATCAGCCACCGCCGGCAGCACGCTCCCCATGCTCGAAGGCCACAGACGGGCAAACAGGTTGGGAATTAGAGTCGTCCAGAAGGCGACAGTCATCCAGTATGCGGCGGACACTCCCACGAACAGGTGCTCGGCGAACTTGTAAAACGGGTTATCCTTATAAAGGAAACTGAAGATCATGAGGGTGAGCAATGCGCCGATCCAAACGCCGATAGCATGGGCAAGTGGCGTTGCTAGCATAGCCTGCTCTTCCAAGTCGTCCCCTCCTAGTACTTCCTGCGCCGCGCGCGTTCGACGAAGTAGGTGATGTTTCCAACTAAGATGAAAGCAATTATCACCAGGTGAGCTGCCGCTTGGGGTCCCATCGACTGGCTGGCCAGGCGGGACCTTTCACCAAACTTGGGGTGCTGCTTCACCAGCGCGTACTCGTATTCGGCCGCCCCCTGGAGCCCGCCCAGGAATCCCACGATCTGCCTGGGATAATACGGGAACAGCAGCGGGGCCATCACGGCGGTCGTTCCACCTCCCACCGGGATATCCCCGGGATCACCCGCGAACTGGACCCACTCCTTGGTACCCGGGAAGCCGGAGCCCAGGCCCAGTATGAGGTCGAAATCCCTCAGGCTCTCCACGCCTTCCATCATCGGAAACTCATCTATGGCAGTTCCATCAAGGTCGGTTGTGTACATCGCGGTGAAGTCTGACAGGAGTGTGTTTATGAGTCCCTGGTTGCCCGCCTTGTACCCCAGGTGAATCCAGTCCTCCCCGTACTGCTTGTCGGGGAACTCCACCGAGATGATCTCCTCGATCAGCTGCTCCGACTGCCTCGGCCCTGTCGCCCACAAGGCCATGAGGTATACCCTGTGGCCCTTCTCGAAGGAGTGTCGGGCAAAGGCATTGGCCATCGGCTGATTCTCAGGCGCTGTGCTCGGGCCATAGTCGAAGCTCAGCAGGACCTTCGAACCCGGCGGCAGGCTCTCCACCTTATCAAACAGGGTCTGAACCAGGGGGCTCGTGGGTATCGAGGTGCTGTACTTGACGATGATGGGAATGAGCACGGCAAGGCCGATAAGCAGGAATATGATCCGCCGGTCCATCGAACCCAGCTTCTCGATCAGGGTCACTTTCTTTTCAGGCTCAGCCATGATATGTCCTAGCTGCTATCCCCGCCTAGATACGAACGTTCTATTCCGAGTATCAGCCGTAACGATGTTGATACTATACCCAGTGCTATTCCGATCATGATGGCGCGCGGCCCTGCCATGTTGGGCACCGACAGGACCCAGGTGCTCAGGTTGGGAATATGAAGGAACTTGAGCGGCTCGGGCAGCCAGTACGTCAGGTAGAAGCCCAGCGGCGTGGGTCTTAAGAGAATAATGAATGCCGCAATAAGCAGAATGGTCGCTTCCTTGGTCTTAGCCCTGAACGCCCTGTAGGAGGCTGACGCCACGAAAAAGGCCAGCAGTGAGAACATGGTTGCCTGAAGCGGCTGGAACGTCGCATCGTAGAGATACTTAAACAGACTCCCGGAAGCCTGATAGCCCCCGCTCCAGCCTTCGGGAACCCCGATCTTGAGGAGCCCGGCTCCGAGCACGAGGAAGAACCCCGAGATGGTAACGATGCTGTATTTCCAGTCCCTGCGCTTGTTCTGGACTTTGTTGAAATGAACCTTGAGGAGATTGCCTCCGCCGAGGATGAACGCGAAAACCGCGATCACGTCATAGAAGATGGAGAAGTTGCTGTCCAGGCCGTGGAACGGATCGTGGGGCACGAACATCGCCACGATAAGAGAGAAGCCCACCACGAAGGTGATCAACAATGGAATGGTTCTCTTCAACCGGGCCTCCTCAGAAATTCAAACTGAACAGCCTTCTCAGCAACCGGAATGTCGACATCAAGCCATCATTTCCGGTTATCGTGGCCAGCGTACCCAGCCCGACACCGAGAAGTATTGCTACCATGGCGATGGCCTTGCCGGCATCCTGTCCCTTCAGGCTGCCCAGCATCTTCTTGTCCTTCGACAGGTATGCACTGGCCGCAAAGAGCTCCTCACCGATAAGCGTGTAGTCACATGCCGCGACAAAGAACGGCAGCTGCGTGGGCATTGCCGTTCCTGCCACCTGAATCGCGCCGATCGAGTTTCCAGTCTCTGCAAGAATCAGGGATTCGGCGAAGAAGGCGCCGAGATAGAAACAGGCCGCCGGACGCTCCCTCACCATAATGCCGTCCACCGCGGCCACATAGCCGAACTGCTCATCTGTGATATAGTGCACCATGTCGTCATTATAAAGATCAGGCCTGCCTGCCTGCAGGTAAGCCTGCTTCACCACTTCCCTTCCGACGCTCATCACTATCGAGCGCGAAACGGGGACATTAAGATCGGTCTCATAGGTGGCTGTCCGCTGGGCTATGTGGCCCAGGATCGCTACGCCCGCCACGGTCTGGACATTGTCCATGTCCTGGATCCCGGGCACGAAGAGGATCGACCTTCCCATCTCGGTCGCACGTCCCACCGCCTCGTTTACGGCTTCAAGCCCGGCTATCTTACGGATGTAGAGATCCCGCGTGGTGCTGAGATAGACATAGGTGATGATGGCCGCGACCAGGATTACCGAAATCACAAGGAGGTTGATCCTGGTCCAGTCAACCCACTGCTGGCGGGCGGCAACAGGCCCCGCAGCAGCTGGATCGCTTGACCCCGCGGCGGCCAGTGCCACGACTTGATAGTAGTATTCGACTCCGTCTTCAGCCGAGTTGTCGGTACCGATGGTGGCGCCGCTCATGGTGCCGGTAACGGACTCAAAGTCCCCGTCCCGGCTTTCTGAGCGCAGGATATCATAGCCCGTAACCGGGCTTGCGGGTGCGCCGTCATCGGGTGAGATCTCCCACTCGAGCGTTATGCTGCCGCCATGATCGTTCGGGGTATCATACGCCCTGGCGCGGGCCGGGGGGCGAACTGAGCGGGAATCGGCCACGGGATCGGCCTGATCCGGGAGATCGGTCTGAGCCGGGGGCTCACCCTGAGCATGCACGGTGAACGCAACCACCGCAAGCAACAGAACGGCCAAGACTAGACCTTTACGCATCGGCTCCCTTCGGCATCATCGACCAGACATACTAATCACACTTCCGCTCGGGGTGTCAAGGGGAATTCAGTCAGGGTGAATCCTATTGACCGGGCGGGAATCCTAACTTATGCTTGGCTGAATACAGAGGCGAAAGGAGATCAAGATGAAATACGTATGCAAGGTTTGTGGCTACATTTATGATCCTGCAACCGGCGATCCCGACAACAATATCGCGGCCGGGACCAAGTTTGAGGATCTGCCCGAGGATTGGGTCTGCCCTACCTGCGGGGCGGCTAAGTCCAGCTTCGAGCCGATGAAGACATAGGCAGGAGAGATCTGTCTAGCGCCTTGATATCTTGACTATCCCGGCTTCAGCAAGTGTGTCGAAATAGAACTTGAGGAAGTCGGGATTGGTATATCCGAGTTCGGCGTCGACGTGGTCGGCGATCTCGGCAATGCTTCTTTTCCCGTCCGCCCAGAAGAGAGCCAGCGCCTGCAACATGTAAGCCTGCTTCTCCCTGGCCATCCACTTGCGATATTGAGACCGCCTGCGCTTGCCAAGTCGGGTGAGTATCGCACCCATGTCCACGGGTCCCCGCATCAACCGCTTTATCACAGCCCGCTTATACTTCACCGCTCCGCCTGGTATCGGTCCGGCCGGTCCGGGTTCTGATCCACCTTCCGGGGACGCCACCTTGCGCGAGAGATCGGCCTCCTGCTTCATGCATCCGGCGAGGGCTTTCTCCTCCGACGCTATGCAGGCCTTAAGCGCCCTTGACCGGGGCAGCAGCTTTCCAATGGATCTGATGGCCTGCTTGCCCGCCTTCAGCAGCACCCTGGTTCTGTAGTTCGGGTCTCTCCTCCGAGCCAGAGCAGCAGTGCCGCCGACTCCCAGGTCGTGGATCGCCCTCCGGCGGAGGCCCCAGCCCGCCCGCCCGGCCACCCCCACCCAGT
>JAUVJV010000073.1 GCA_030592245.1 Candidatus Eiseniibacteriota bacterium | reverse complement strand
GTCACCCATGACATCGTGTGGAACCATTTCTCACATAGCGACAACTTCCTCTGGAACTACGACGGGACGCAGTACTACTTCGACGATCCCGTTGTCGAGACGCCCTGGGGTAGCCAGGCTGATTTCGACCTGGACGGCGTCCGCCGGTGGTTCATCGAGAGCGCCCACATGTGGCTCGGCGAGTACCGCATGGACGGGTTCCGCATGGACGCGACCGAGTTCATGAACATCTACCCGCAGGAGGCGTCCGGCTGGAGCCTCATGCAGTGGCTCAATGACGAGATGGACCGCCGCTGGATCGACAAGATCAACATCGCGGAGCAGTTGCCGGACAACTCGTGGATCACCCGCCCAACCAATCTCGGGGGTGGTGGGTTCGACTCGCAGTACTACGATCACTTCACCGACCGGCTTCGGGAGGAGATCATCGCAGCGGCCTCAGGCAACCCGCAGATGTGGGTGATCGCCGACATCCTCGACGGAAGCGGGAGTTACCTCTCGGGCCGCTACGTCACCAACTACTTCGAGCTCCATGACGAGGCCTGGCCCTCGAGCGGCGGGCAGCGGATGGTGAGAACTATCGATACGACCGCTCCGCACGACGATGAGTACGCCAGGGGCCGCGTGAAGCTCGCGCAGGGTATCGTCCTCACCGCCCCCGGCATCCCGGCCATCCTCCAGGGTACCGAGTGGCTCGAGGATAACAACTTCGGGACCGACGCCGAGAACCTTATTGACTGGTCGCATAAGACAACTTACTCAGGGATCTTCGACTACTTCCGCGACATCATCCATCTTAGAACATCGAGCCCGGCACTGCGGGCTGACGCCGGGATCGAGATCTTCCATGTGAACGACGGCTCGAACATCATCGCGTTCCGCCGGACCGACTACGGCGGGAACGATGTCGTTATCGTGGCGAATTTCTCAAACACCGACTTCGCCAGCTACCGGCTTGGGGTCCCCCTCGATGAGGACTGGATCGAAGCCGTGAACTCGCAGGACTCGAAGTATATGGGCGCAGGGGCGACCAATCCGGGGATGATCACGCCGGATGCCATAGCGCAGGACGGCTACTCGCAATCGGTCGAGATCGCGCTCGCCAGGATGGCGCTTGTCATCCTCACACCGGCCGATGGCGCCGGCATTGAGGATAACGACGAGCCGGCCTCCAGCATTCGCCTACACGCGCCATATCCGAACCCCGCGGTTCGCGACACGCGCATTGCGTTCCATCTGGCGGAGCCCGGCCGGGCAAGGCTCGCCATCCACGATGTCGCGGGGCGTGTTATTCGAGTCATTGGCGATGACAACTACCCGGCGGGCCGGAGCGAGCTCTTGTGGGACGGTACGAACCACCGTGGCGAACGCGTTGCAGCGGGTGTCTACGTCATCCGGATCGAGGCGGGTGGGGAGGAAGCCCTCAGGAAAGCGATCCTGTTGAGGTAGAGTTTCCCCAAAGGATCAGACACCACCGCACCGTGGCCGACGACTCTCTCGCCGGGCCCTTCAGTTCCGCCAGTTTGGTCGCGCGGCGACTAGCCCCCCAGTTGACTTACCCATCATCCAAGGATAATATCATGTGACAAAGGCGGGAAAACCACGATGGATCTATTCAAGATAGGACTGCTAAAGCGCCTGTACAAGAGTCAATGGTTCCCACTCGTTCCGCAGGTGCTGGTGCTGGTTTTCTTCGGCTACCTGGTATACGGCGGCCTGGGTGTATCCACAGATGATCCGGACTTCGCCAAGATCCTGCGCAACACGAACCTGGCGAACATGATTGTCTGGTCATATTGGTGGCCGCTGATTATCATCGGCGCCGTCCTCCTGGGAAGGCACTGGTGTACCATCTGCCCCATAGAGCTGCTAACAAGCATCGCCGGCCGCTTTGGTCGTCGGCGCAAGCCGGGATGGTTTCTCAAGTCAGGATGGGCCATAACCACTTTCTACAGCGTGATTCTGGTGTTTGGGATACAGACGCTTGTCATCCACCGTATCCCTCAGCGGATGGCAATCTATATGTTGGTTCTGCTTGGCGTCGCCGTCCTGTCCGGGCTGGTCTGGGAGAAGAGGACGTTCTGCAGCCACATCTGCCCCGTGGGACACCTGCTTGGGTTGTATTCACTGCTGGCACCGGTGGAGTGGCGTGTCGGTGACCCACAGAGGTGCTCAGAGTGTAAGACCAAGGACTGTATTGCAAGAGGGCGCCTATACAATCTGACTGCGAGATCATGCACGTCGGACCTTTACCCGGCGAAGATAAAGGACAACAGGAAGTGCATCTTGTGTTCGCAATGTCTCTCATCATGCCCATATGACAATCCCGGCCTGCGACTTCGAAGACCCCTGAAGGATCTCTTCTCAGGGTTGAGGCTTTCATCGGCTGAGATAGCATTCATCATCCTGGTGAGTGGATTTGTCGTGTACGAAGTCCTTTCTGAATGGGGTGTCACCAAGGCAATGCTCATGACTGTGCCCAATACTATCTCGAGTTCCTGGGGTATTACCGGAGCCTGGACCGGAACCGTAAAGGCGGTTGTTCTCTTCGTGCTATTGCCGGTCATATTCTTTGCGATCTTTGCCGGGGTCAGGAGGCTTGCCGGGGATCGGTCCATCAGGCGTTCCTTCGAAAGCATATCCCTGGGCCTCCTCCCGATCATGGGCGGCATGCATGTCCTGAAGGCCATATTGAAGATGACATCCCGAATTCCCTATTGGCCTCAGGCTCTTGCCGATCGCGAGGGAATCCAGACCGCACAAGCACTCATAAGTGGTTCGCTCAAACTCAACACAGCAATTCTTGAAACCGCGGATCCCTACCTTACGGGAATAGCTATTGCCCTTCCCGCAGCAGGATTTGGCCTGTCCGCATGGGTGATTTCACGGCGGCCGGGCGACTCTCCATCCGAGAAAGCTGTCACACTGATGGCTGCCCTGGTTTACGCGGCTATCTTCGAAGTCAGCATCATGGCCTGGCGACTGTGATGTGGTTCGATGAGACTGCGAAGTGGAACCGGTTTTTCAGGCCAAGGTTTTCGGCAACAACTCGCTATCGTCAGCTTGAATCTCACTCAGTCGATATATCCCATACCTCTCAGCTTATCCTTGACTATCTGGAGATCCTCGGGCGTCAGACCCCGTGTCACAGGCAGGTCGGCAAGAGGATGCTTCACTTTTCCCCAGGAGACGCGCTCCCATATCCTCTCATGGTAGTAATACAGGATCAGACGAATCCCGTGGAACAACAGGGTAATCGTGGTCATCGCTTTCCAGTCTTTTGTTATCAAGAGCGTGATCACCCCCAGAAGGATGATTCCAAATGCCCGCCACGTAAGCGACTTGACCCAGGACCGCCTCTTGGTATCCACGCCATACCTCCATCATTTCCTATAGCGCTCTGCTTGATATAGAACCCCACAGACTCTATCGGATTTCGATTCTGTCCACATTAGACCAGATTGACCTTATTAGGCCAGACTAACCTTCAGATCTACTCCTGTATGCTCCTGTCATTTTGCTCTTGACAATGAGGTCTCTCTCGGATATATTAGGCACGCCTAACATTTATAGGCTATCCTAACAGGAGGTTCACAATTGCACACTCTTTCAGCAAGCTTAGAGGACTATGCTGAAGCCATATGGATTCTCGGGTTAAGGGGAAGGGTCGTCAGGGTGAAGGATATCGGTGAGTTCCTCAGTGTCAAGAGCCCTTCCGTGGTTGGGGCACTCAAGGTACTGGTGGCGAAGGGCCTCATTACTCACGAGCGGTATGGCTATATCGAGCTCAGCCAGGAGGGGGAGGTGCTGGCGTGGGAGGTGTACAGGAAACACAAGACCCTTGCTAAGTTCTTCAACGAGATTCTCGGGATAGACCTCGCCACTGCTGCGAGGGACGCGTGTGCCATCGAGCATTGCGTGAGCGATAGCACCGTCAAGAGAATCGCGATGTTCATACGGTTTGCGGAAACGGTCCCTGATGAGCAAGCCCCGTGGCTGGCAGCGTTCCACGACTATGTCAGGGAAAGCGTGGAATCGAATCAAGAGGGAGCGGGGGACGATCTCTGCGAGGCCGTTACCTCTGAAGCGGCCATCATGCTGGACATGATTCCGGCAGGCCGGGAAGCAAACGTGGTCAGGGTTGCGGGAAGGAAGGACATAAAGCGCAGGCTGCTCGACATGGGCATAATCCCCGGTGTGAAGGTACGCATGGAACGCGTTGCGCCGGCGGGTGACCCGGTAGATGTCGTGGTGAAGGGCCATCATCTTTCCCTGAGGAAAGCTGAGGCCGGGGCAGTCATGGTGGAGGAGAACGGCTAGATGATATCCCTGTCTCAATGGGTACGATCTTCTTCGTGGGCTAGCGTACCAAGGGGTAATTACCATACCGGCCGAGTGCGCCGGAACAGCAACGGAGGACAGGTGATGAAACAGGTGTTTCTCATTGTGCTTACGGTGGGACTGATCGGCCTTCTGCCGATGACCCTGCTGGCATCAGACCGAACGGGCGGCATAGAAGGTACGATCATCGATGGGGAGACGGGCAAGCCCATGCCCTTTGTGAATATCATTGTGCAGGGCTCACCGGTTGGAGACGCCACTGACACTAAGGGGTATTACTCCATCCCGCGTGTTGTTGAAGGTGAATACGACATGATTGCCTCCATGATGGGCTACGGGAAGGTCACAAAGCGAGTCAAGGTTACGGCCGGCGAGGTAGCAATTGTCGATTTCGAGCTGGCCGTCTCGGCAATCGAGTTGGGAGAGGTGGTCGTGACCGGGACCCGGACGCCAAGATATGTCAAGGAGGTGCCCGTACGTACGGAGGTTATCACGCGCAAGACAATCAGGGACAAGGCCGCCTGCAATATCTACGAGGCCCTGGAGGGCGAACCGGGCGTGCAGGTTGAACAAGCATGCCAGGCCTGCAACTTCAGCACGGTGAGGCTGCAGGGCCTCGGCCCCGACCATACCCAGATGCTCATTGATGGGCAGCCTGTTTATACAGGTTTGGCTTCTGTGTATGGGCTTCAGCAGATAGGGACATCCGGTGTGGAGAGGATGGAGATCGTCAAGGGTGCGGGATCCGCCCTGTATGGGAGCCAGGCCATTGCCGGCGCCATAAACCTCATTTCAACGATGCCGGGGCCCAGTCCGCAATTCGACCTGCTGCTTCAGTACGGCAGCTATGGCACGTCTCGCCTGGAGCTCGGGGCTTCCTCCACGATAGACAGGGTCGGCTTCGTGATCTTCGCGCAGAGGGCCTCGGGCGACGCGATTGACGAGACGCGAGACGGCCGGACCTCCAGTGAGGTGAGAAACCCGGACGGGATATCCGACAGGGTGATGACCGAATCCACAAACCTCGGCTTCAACGTGATAGTCGATAGTCTAGGCTCAGGCGGCCGGATGACGATCCGGGGAAGGAGCATCCGGGAGCTGCGGCGCGGTGGCGTGATGGACGAAGATATTTACACGAATCCTTTTACGCCGGGAACGGAGCGGATCATCACGGATCGTTATGTTCTGGACGGGACCTACAAGAAGGTTTTCTCGGGTGGGAGTGATATCAGTGTCACCGCAGCCTACGCCCACCACGAGAGAGACGCGACCAATGACACTTTCGTCGGCGATTATGAGGATGCTAACGGCGAACTGCCTCCGCTTGACATGCTTCGGCCCTATATCGCCGATGAAGATGTTTACACAACCAATATCGACTATGGGTACCTCTTCGGCAGGCACCGGCTGCTCACAGGGCTTCAGTGTACACACAGCCGGCTCGAAGAATCCGGGATGTACGTCGTCGTGGATGAGGACGATCTTGCCTATGGTACGGGCTACGCCTCGGAGAGTGACAAACACGCCTACGATGTCGGGCTATACTTGCAGGACGAATATGTCCACGACGAGAAACTGGAGATCGTGGCCGGTCTCCGGGTGGACATGCATCAATCCGAGGACAACTTCTTCGGGTCTGGAAACGCGGCACCCCAGAAGGCCGAGCCGGTCAAGTACGATGAGACCTCCGTCAATCCCAGGCTGGCTCTAAGGTACAAGATCAAATCCGACATTTACCTCAGGGGAAGTTTTGGGACCGGATTCAGGGTGCCATACGGCTTCTCCGAGGATCTTCATCTGTGCAGCGGTTCCCCCAGGATCTGGAAGGGGCCGGGGCTCATGCCCGAGAGCTCCAGAAGCCTGACGCTCTCCGCCGACTGGGAGGGCAACAAGACCCAGTGGGGGATCAGTTTCTACCGGACCTATCTTATGGACAAGATCGGCATTGTGGATGCGAGCTATGACGCTGCGAGGATGGGCTATACGTATGAATGGAAGAACATCGACGATGCCTATGTGCAGGGATTTGAGCTCTATACAAGCTGGCAACCAGTTCGGTGGATGGATCTCGATGCCAGTGTGACTCTCAACCATGGCGAATATGAGAACGTAAGAGAAGACTGGGTCGGCACTCCCTACGAGGGCGACAGCAAGTACATATCCCGCTTCTCCGAGTATACCGCCGGGCTTGATTTCACCATTCCCATGCACGGTTGGGATTTTGTATCCGGCGCCTATCTCACTGGTCCCATGTATATCGACTACTATGCTGATGGCGATGGTCCGACCAAGATCAAGAAAACCGCTCCATTCTGGATCATCAACGGAAAGATCTCGAAGCGCGTTTTCCGCCAGGTGAATCTGTTTGTGGGCGGAAGGAACCTGACCAACTACGTACAGCCTGAGAAGCACACAGATGATGCGGCGTTCATGTACGCACCGGTGTACGGACGCATGTTCTACGGTGGTATCGGGCTGTAACTACTGGGTACGTGATAGGAGGAGCACCGGCCGCCCGTGAAGGCGGTCGGTGCCATCCTTCAATAGCTGGGCTGGTACTGGGACCGCCAACAGTTACTCGTCCTCTTCTCCACCGGGACCCCACTGGATCCCCGCCATCATGCCGGGCTCCTCAAACTCGAGGTAGTAACCGGTCAGCGTCAGCCAGTCTGTCGCGAAGACCGCCAGGCCGAGATGGGAGTTGATTCCATCGTAAGTGTAGAAGGAGCTGACTCTGTCGAAGAACGTCAGCGTTAGGGTGCCCAGGCCCCAATCCTCCTCGAAATCCGGAAGGTCTGTGGCATAGCCCCCTGCGAGACCGACCCCGAAGCGCCCCTCGACAATCTCCAGAGTTTTGGCAAGTATAATGAATGCGGACTGATCACTTCCGCCTGTTTGCACGCTGCCCGTCCCCAGGATGAGCGCCGGACGCCAGCCCTCCACATCCTGTGTAACCGGCGCGAACCGAACACTCCAGATAATCTCTTCCGCATCGACCGCATAGCCGATGCCGGCATCCATCCAGGGGAACAGCCCATAGCGAAGATTGAAAACGGCAGTTTCCTCTTCTCCATCAGGGATGTAGAGCACCGAGCCAAACAATGTTGCCGGAGCCAGCAAGTCACCTACGGCCTTTCCTGAACAAACAGGGCAACCAGGGCCGCATTGCTGGGCAGTGGCAGTCTTGACTGAGGCCACGACCAAAACTGACAATGCGAGAACCAGCATCAGATGAAATCTCATATACTCCTCCCTTGTCAACATGCGCGCTATGCGCACCGCCCCTTCGCTCCAATAATCTTGTCTCGACGCCTTCTCTAATAAGACACACGACAGCTCATATGGTTCCGACATAAGAGATCTTGGGTTATCAAGTGGAGTTCGCGATGGATTTCACCGACATGTTCCGCACGTGTCCCCAAACAGGAAGACCTGCGAACTTTTCGGATGAATCAGGAATGGGTCGAAGTGGCATGGGTAGCTGCGAATCTGGAATAAGAGGATTACAGTCATCTCGTAGGGTTGCTGCTTCTATGGCAGCGATGCAAAGATGCCGCTTGCCCGCCGGGTCAGTGCCCCTTCAACCGGCCGATCAGATTCTTTGGTGCCTTATCAATCTTCTTGATACCCAGCCATGCATGTTCAATCTGCCTTCGCAGTTTGCCGCTTACACCGCTTGGATCATAAGCCTTCAAGACAGCATACAGTATAAGGGGACTGAATCGGTGCGGCCAGAACGCCAGATGACGGCCTTCCCAGGAAGTGGGTCCGAATTGTTTCTTGAACTCATAGATGGGCTTATATCGATGGAAGCGCCCCAGGCGGTCAAACGCGAGATCTAATGCCAGCTCGATGAAACGGCTCTGTGTCGGATCATCCACATGTTCATTGGCGAGAGGGGCCGTACCGAGAGAGACCATCGAGAATCCCTGCTCTTTCAGGAGGCGGAAGGATTCGGCGATCAACAACTGGCTCGTACCGCGT
>JAUVJV010000084.1 GCA_030592245.1 Candidatus Eiseniibacteriota bacterium | reverse complement strand
GATACTTATAATCGACATACGGCAAGGTCAGGGTGTCCGGAGGCAGCCACGCGCTGTACTGGGTCCTTTGGTAGATGATCTGATAGATGCCTGACGCGTCGCGGGCCTGCCAGACCACGTGGAGGTCGCTATCGCTGTCGGTAGCCACCGAGGGATTGTTAACCAGGGATTGAGCGTCGGTAAGGCACTGGATATCGCTCCAGCCGGAGAGGTCCTTAGAAATGTAGTAGATCTCCCAGTCGCCCCGCATCCGATCGGCCCAGAAGATGTAAACCGTGTTGTCTGTGTCAACCGCAATCGCGGGATTCTCGGATTCATTGACGGCGGTGGTTATGCGCTCCTCCGCGCCCCAGGAGGCGCCGGCATGCATCCTGTAGTAGATCTCGCTGTTCCCGTGGCGCTCATCGAACCAGACCGAGTGCAAATTGCCCAGCCCGTCGGCCGCGAGGCAGCGCGCATTGCCCTTTGACAGATTGGAGGCGCCCGCGGCATCAGTAAGCCGGGCATCACTGCCCCACTCCCCCTGGATGACCCTGAAGGCCGATGGCAGGGTATCCTCCTGGCTGTCAGGGTGCATGACCACAACATCGAAGTAACCCTGGCCGGCTTCCGGGAGATCCAGCTCAAACGTGATCTTCTGGGGAGATTCAACCACGATGCCTTCCGCGGGGATTGCCCCAAACGGGGAATTCTGAAGCCATACGGTCGCCAGCTCATGGAAATTGTTCCCTGCCAGGTCGGTTATGACCACATGATCCCCCGCCACTCCCTCAAAGGGGGAAATCGATGCGATATCGGGCGCGTCAATATGTGCAAGTAAGAAACCTTCCGCCAGGGTACCCAGCTCCAGGTCGGGGTTTTCGACCTCCACGTCCCAGGCGCCAACTCCGGATTCCGGAAGCGTAATATCACAGGTTATCCTGAAGCGGGAATGCACCACCACGCCTGAAGCCAGGACCGGGGTTTGCCCCAGCTTCTTAAGCCGGACTCTCGGGGTGGACATGAAGCCGTCGCCCAGTATCTCGAGATCATCTATGTGCTCGCCCGGGTATCCTCCGGAAGGGATTACCGACGCGACGAAAACACCGGGCCACGGCCAGACCGTAAAGCCCGCAACAAGCGTGTCGCATTGCCCATCGGGGTTCTCGACCACCACATCCCAGGAACCCCCCGCGACGCCGGTTAAATCCAGTAAACAGGTGATCCTCTCGGCAGATACTGCAACCACGTCGTCGGCGGCTACATCAGGCTCACCGGACAGCTGGAGCCGCACGGCTGTATCGTAGACAAATCCATCGCCCGCGAGATCAGTGACTGTAATCACGGAGTCGGTATATCCCTGTGCGGGGGTGATCGAGGTTATAACAGGTGGGGAGAGGGGCTCTGTGATGAAGCGGCGCGCATAGATCTCAGAGTATACGTCCCTGTTATCCTGCCAGACGATTGCCATGCTGCCGCCGGTGCCAGCGGCAATGGAGGAGTGCTCCGATGCCCCGCTATCGTAACTCATGCGCCATTCAGCACCCCAGGTCAGGCCATCATGTCCTCGGTAATAGATCTCCTCATTGCCGTGGCGTTCATCCTTCCACACAATGTGTATGGCCCCGGAGGTGTCGGCGGCGATCGATGGCGCGGTGGATGCGGTGGACTCATACGTAAGCCGCTCATCGGCGGACCAGATTCCTGAAACTCGGACCTTGTGGTAGATTTCCCTGGCTCCATCACGATCGTCGCTCCACACCACATGCGCGTCGCCACCCGAGTTCACAGTGAGGGATGGCTGTTCCGAGGATCCGGCATCGGCAGTCAGCCGCTCGTCAGCACTCCAGGTTCCGTCAAACTGCTTATAGTAGATCTCATTGTTTCCGTCACGGGAGTCCTGCCAGGCGATGTGCGCTGTCCCGTCGCCGCCAACGGCGACCGCAGCGTAGATGGAATTACCTGAGTGACTGGTGAGACGCTGCTCGGGCGACCAGACGGCGCCGTCGAAGGTTCTGTAGTAAATCTCCCAGTTATAGTCACGGTAATCCTGCCAGACTATGTGAACTCGACCACTGTCACTCGCGGTGACCGAAGGATTGGAGGAACTGCTTGAGTTCGAGGATATCCGCTCCGATGCTCCCCAGGCCGAGCCATCGAATGCGCGGTAATAGATCTCCGAGTTGCCGTGGCGGTAATCGGTCCAAACCGCGTGGGTGTGCCCGATGCCGTCGCCGGCCACAGAAGGGTTGTGGGCAATGGCTGTCGGCAGGCTTATGATGCTGTCGGTGCTCCAGGCTGAGCCATTGAAGAACTTGTGGTATATGCCTGTTCGCGCGTCCCGGTAATCGGTCCAGACTACGTTTAGATTGCCGGTCGTGTCGAACGCTACGCACCAGGCGTTATTGGGCGAGGTCTGGGATAGGGAGGGGTCATTGGTCAGTCGCTCCTCAACCAACCAGACGGCGCCCGCTGAACTGGAGATAAGAACAAGCAAAACGAACACAATGGCGATCCGCAAAATCCTCAGATCTCCTGAGCGGGTTTTGATCGCTTTCATGCTTATTCCCTCCCTGGACATGTTCACCACAGCACTATTATCTTTGTCGAAGCGGCGTGGCCCCGCGCGGAGACCTCGACGAAGTAGATGCCCTGAGCAACCGGCTTTCCCGCGGCGCTCTTACCGTTCCAGGCAATGCTCTGGGGTCCCGGTCCCATCAAGCCGGCCTCGATTCTCTTTACCAGGCGGCCCGACACATCATAGACCGAGAGTCCCGGCTCTGCTCTGAGGGCCAGGCTGAACTGAATCCGCGCGGATCCACGAACCGGGTTGGGGACTACCCTGAGCTGCCCGAATGGGTGCTCTTTCGAGACCGGGTCATCGATCACGGCCAGGGCATCTGATTTTCTCATCTTGTAGAATATCTTGGAATTTCCATCACGCAAATCGCGCCAGACCACGGAGACAGCACCATCCGGAGCTACCGCAAGAGAAGGATAATTAGACTCGCGCACGTACTCGGTTAGCCGGAGCCGTGGCCCCCAGGAGGCCGTAATCCACTCACGCCGGGCATAGTAGATCTCCTTATTGCCATCACGCGCGTCGGACCATGCCAGGTGGACGTTCCCGCCTGCATCAACCCCGATAGAGACATTAATCGAGACTTCTGGATCATCGGTGACCCGCTCGGCCGGTGCCCAGGCGAACCCGTTGAATCTCCTGTAGAAGATATCATAAACATATTGGGACTCTTTGTGGTGCCAGGCTACGTGGAGCTGATCGTCATCGCCGGTTGCTATTGTGGGGCCGTAAGCCACACCCGCGACTGCATCCGCAAGTATCTCGAACTCGCCCCAGGAGACTCCGTCATACCTGTGATAGCAGATCTGCTGATCATCGGCGTAGTTGCGGTACCACACGACATGGGCATTCTCACTGCTGTCCACGGAGATGGCCGGGGTCGAGGCCCCCGGGCCGGTGGGAGTCGGGGGCTGCTCGGGCAACCAGTCTGTTCCATCATGCTGCCTGAAGTAGATGTACTGGGTTCCTGTGCCGCCTCGCTTATCCTGCCAGGCCACATAAAGCCCGCTGTTTCCATAAACGGCGATAGAGGGGTACCTGGAATCCCCTGCGGCATCTGTAAGTCTCTGGTCTGCGCCCCAGGATGAGCCGTCGAACTTCTTGTAGTAAATCTCGTAATCACCATCGCGGCGATCTTCCCACACAACATGCAAGTGGTTGTCCCCGCCAACGGCAAGTGCCGGGTACTCCGACCGGCTCTCGGTGTCGGTAAGTCTCAAGCCCGGACTCCAGGATGAGCCGTCGAACTTCGTGTAATAGATCTCGCGGTTTCCGTCACGATAGTCGCTCCACACCACATGAACATGACCAAGGGCGTCAACGGCCACGCATCGACTACCGGGGGGCGAAAGGCCAAGATCCACTGCATCATGGGCAAGTCTAACGTCATCATTCCACAGGCTCGGAAGCACCTCGAAGCCTCCGGGGAGAACACCCCTGCGCCCATCGGGGTTCTGGACAACAACATCCCAGTAACCAGGCGCTTTAGCCGTCAGGCTGAAATCGCAGGTTATCTTAGTCGGCGACTCGATTACGAGGTCCTTTGCCCGGGCATTATTCTCACCTTCCATCTCAAGCCATACGGATGCATCGGGGTCAAATTCACTTCCGGAAAGATCGCTGATATGAACTCTCTCGTAGGCCGTTGCGACGCTGGGCTCGATTGAATTCATCGCAAGCGGTGGCTGGGGAATCACCCGGAATCCGGCGACAAGGGTGTCACCTCTCGTGTCGGGGTTCTGGATCACAAGGTCCCAGTAACCGGTGTGCACATCCCACAGGTCGAACCGGCAGGCAATCTCGCTCGGCGAAGTAACGGTGATGTTGGTAGCCTCAATGCTGGCTTCCCCTTCCATTTCGAGCCATATGGCGGCCCCCTCGGTGAGGTTGATGCCCGTGATGGTCCTGTAGGCAACCGTAAAGGCCAGGCCCGAATCCGGGTCTATGGAGTATAGCTGTGGCCATGGCAGCGGTTGCACGGTGAAGCCTGGCACCAGCGTATCGCGCTTCTCATCCGGGTTCTCGACCACTACATGCCAGTCTCCTGCCGAGATGTATCTCAGGTCGAAGTCGCATGTAATTCGCGTGGCCGACTCGACTACCTCATTGGTGGCCTGCACGTCCTGCTCGCCGGCTCTCTGTAACCATACCTTGACCGGGTCAAAGAACTTGATGCCGGCGAGGTCGGAGATATGCACGTCTGTGAAGGCCATTGCGTGGTCGGGTTCTATGGATGTGATCTCAGGCCAGGGAAGAGTGCTCCGGGCACGCCAGTAGATCTCGAAATTGCCGTGCCGTCTGTCATGCCATACAATATGGGGAGATCCGGCAGCATCCAAGGCGACCGTGGGGTTCTTCGAATCACCGCTAGCCTCGGAAATGCGCTCCGGCGTGCCCCAGCTCACTCCACCGAACTCCATATGATAGATCTCAATGCTGCTCCCGGGGTCGTCATACCAAACCAGGTGCAGGGCGCCACTATCCCCGGCAACGGCCGATGGTGCGAGCGCATCAGTGAACCCATCTGCAATCATCTGATCCGTGCTCCACCCGAGGCCATCGAAGGTCTTTTGGTAAATGTCGAAATGTCCATTTCGGTCATCATCCCAGAATACGTGAATGATCTCATTGCTGTCGGTCACGAGCGTCGGGTGTGCAGAAAGGCCGGCATCAGATGTCAGGCGGACCTCGGCCCCCCAGACCACCCCGTCGAAGCGCAGGTAGTAAATCTCCCAGTTGAGGTCCCGATAGTCATCCCATGCGACGTGTACGTGCTGGCTGTCATCACAGCTGACCGACGCGTGTCGGGCATATGCTGCCGGATCGGTGATTCTTAAGGCTTCAGACCACGTCAATCCGTCGAACATGGAGTAGAAGATGCCCCAGCTGCTGTCGCGGTATTCGCGCCAGACCACGTGCAATCTGCCCAGGCCGTCGGCCGCGATGGAAGGGTTCTCACAAGCCACGCAGCCGTCGGTCACGGCCACGGCGGCGGTCCAGCTGATCCCATCGAATGACTTGTGATAGATCTCCGGGCTCAGAGTGACATAATCCACCCACACCAGATGGAGATCATCCGAGGTATCGAGAGCAATAGCGGGGTCCAGGGATTGGGCAGAATTGTTCGTAAGGGCGGTCTCGGCCCCCCAGGCCGCGCCATCGAAATTCCTGTAATAGATCTCGGCATCCCCGTCGCGGAAGTCATACCAGACAAGATGCATGACACCCGACTGGTCGGTCACGAGACAGCGTGCATTGTTGTCAGAAAGGTAGGATATGTCGGCCGCGGTGGTGAGCCGGGTCTCGGGCAGCCAGTCGGCGGAGGCCTGAGCGGCGAAACACAGAATCAGAACAGGCACCAGGATCATGATGCCCATGCAGGTGTGGGTTTCTCTATCAAGTGCCATGGCGACCTCCTTGTGGTTCTGGAGGGTCCGGGTGGGGGCCGACTCTGCGGCGGCAAACGGCGCGGGCATACCACTCCCGCGTGGAATGCGGATCGTGCAGCTCAAACATAGCCTGACCCCCTCACGGGATCATCATCTTTGAGCATATCACACCTATGTTCGGATATAAAGGACAATCCGGGGCCCGGCACCGCCCTGGCGGAAGCGCGGTAGCGGTTTGGTGAGCCCCTTACCGTTTGACATGGGACTCGGGGCATTGTTAGTTTGAGGTGGTAACATTCCGTTTAGTCCTAATTCCCTGGAAGGACAGCATGCGCTACCTGGCATTGATTATATTGGTCTTAGCTGCGGCCTCCCTGAACTCCTGCGGAGGGTGCCGGTGCGGCAAGAAGAGCGGGGAGGCGACCGGTCCGGGCGCCACCGGGACAACTATTGCGGCGGACCCGTCTGTGAGTGACACCCCGGCCGACACACTGAAGGTCGAAGTCGATCTTGCCGAAAGAGGCTATGCGCTGCTGGAGCCTCTGGTCATGACCCTCACGGTTGCCAATGTCAAAGGAGAAGACGTGACCCTTACCTTTCCGACGGCCCAGCGCTATGACTTCGTCGTGAGGAAGGGTAAGCAAATTGTCTGGCGATGGTCAGAGGGTATGATGTTCGCCCAGGTAATCGGGCGGGAAACCCTCCGGGCCGGCGAATCCGTATCGTATGAGATCACCTGGGACCAGTCCGGCCTCGAGGACATGAAACCTCCCCTGGGAGCCTATTCGGCTCAGGGAATCTTGAAGACCACCCGGGAGATCATAAGTGAAGAGAAAGACTTTGGTATAGTAGACTGATTGGTACAGTGGACTGAGAGGTGGCTTAAGTGGCAAGTGCAAATCCCGGAGGCGAGAGTGTGAGAGAGGAAACCCGCGACATCGAAGCTGTTGAGAACCTTAACAATGCCAGGGATAAGATCACCCGCGAGATCAAGAAGGTCATCATCGGCCAGGACAGGGTGATCGAAGAGATGCTGATAGCTCTATTGTCCGATGGGCATTGCATCCTCGTGGGAGTACCCGGGCTGGCAAAGACTCTTCTTGTGAGCACTGTCGCCCAGATACTGGATCTCAGTTTCAGCCGTATCCAGTTCACTCCGGACCTTATGCCGGCCGACATAACCGGCACCGACATCATCGAAGAGGACAGGACCACCGGCAAGCGCCAGTTCCGCTTCGTCAAGGGTCCGGTATTCGCCAATATCGTACTTGCCGACGAGATCAACAGGACGCCTCCCAAGACCCAGGCTGCCCTGCTTCAGGCCATGCAGGAGCGTCAGGTGACGGCCGGGGGACACACCTACCAGCTGGATCTGCCCTTCTTCGTCCTCGCCACTCAGAACCCGATAGAGCTCGAGGGCACCTATCCTCTTCCCGAGGCCCAGCTGGACCGCTTCATGTTCAATATCTTTGTGGACTACCCGGAAAGTGATGAAGAGATCGAGATAGTCGAGACCACGACCAGCGCGTATGCTCCGGATCTTGAGCGCGTGCTGGATGCGAAGGACGTCATCGCCCTTCAGCAGCTGGTGCGCAGGGTCCCTGTCCCGCGCCACGTGGTTGAGTACGCGGTGAGACTGGCGCGCGCCACCAGACCCGGCGAGGAACAGGCGCCGCAGTTCATAAAGGACTGGGTCAACTGGGGAGCGGGCCCGAGGGCGTCACAGTACTTGATCCTCGGAGCTAAGACCCGCGCGATCCTCCGCGGGCGCTATACGCCTGAGTGCGAAGACGTGCGCTCGGTGGCGCGGCCGGTCTTGAGGCACCGGATCATAACCAATTTCAACGCCGAGGCGGACGGCATCACCACCATCGACATCATAACCAGGCTCCTGGCCGAGATCCCCGAGGT
>JAUVJV010000047.1 GCA_030592245.1 Candidatus Eiseniibacteriota bacterium | reverse complement strand
CATGATGACCGCGCGGCCGCCACGGCCAAGTCGATTGAGACCGTGCGCATGCTGGTGGAGAAGGTGGCGCGGAACGCTCCCCTTGAGGAGATCCGGGTCCCCGTGACCAAGCGGGCCCTGGTGATCGGCGGGGGAGTGGCCGGCATCCAGGCCGGGCTGGATATCGTGAATGCAGGATTGCCGCTTGTCATGGTGGAGCGCTCGCCTTCCATCGGGGGGCACATGTCGCAGCTGGATGAGACCTTTCCCACGCTCGACTGCTCGCAGTGCATTCTCACTCCAAAGATGGTGGAGCTGAGCCAGAACCCGCGCGCAAAGATATATACCTATGCAGAGATCGAAAGCGTCAGCGGCTATGTCGGAAACTTCAAGGTCAGGATCAGGCAGAAGGCCAGGAGTGTCGATCATGTCAAATGCACGGCATGTGGCATCTGCTGGGAGAAATGCCCTTCGAAAGTCCCAAGCGAGTTTGAGTGCGGCCTCACGGATCGCAAGGCGATCTATGTTCCCTTCCCTCAAGCGGTGCCGAATAAGCCGGTGATCGACCGCGAATCCTGCATCTGGTTCACCAAGGGAAAGTGCAAAGTCTGCCAGGAGTTCTGCCCTGCGGAGGCCATCGACTTCGAGCAGGAGGACGAGATCATCGAGGAGGAGGTAGGCGCGATCCTGGTGGCCACAGGTTACGACCTTATCGACCGGGGTCTCTACGGTGAGTATGGGTACGGCAAGATCGAGGATGTGATCGACGGTCTCCAGTTCGAGCGCATGCTGAGCGCGTCGGGTCCAACGGGCGGAAAGATTGAGAAACCTTCTACCGGTGAGCTTCCAAAGACAGTTGTTTTTGTCCAGTGCGTGGGCTCGAGGGATGATTCCAAGGGCAGGCCATATTGTTCGAGGATCTGCTGCATGTATACGGCCAAGCACGCCATGCTGTTCAAGCACAAGGTCAAGGACGGCAAGGCGTATATCTTCTATATTGATGTCCGCGCCGGCGGCAAGGGATATGAGGAGTTCGTCAAGCGCGCGGTCGAAGAGGACCGGGTGATCTACCTGAGGGGACGAGTCTCCAGGATCTTCGAGAAAGACGGGACCATCTTCGTCCGCGGTGCGGACACCATATCCGGCCAGCAGGTGGAGATAAGGGCCGATCTCGTGGTGCTTGCCACAGCGGTCACGGCATCGGAGGGAGTCAGGGAGCTCGCCCAGAAACTCCGGATCGGCTTCGACCAGTACGGATTCTTAAGCGAGGCCCATCCCAAGCTGAGGCCGGTGGAGACCAACACCGCAGGCGTGTTCCTGGCCGGGGCATGTCAGAGTCCGAAGGACATCCCCGACACCGTTTCCCAGGCCGGCGCAGGCGCCAGCAAGATCATCGGGCTGCTTTCCGCCGACGAGCTGGTGCGCGAGCCCCTGGTCGCCCAGGTGACCGAGAGTCTCTGCATCAGCTGCTTCGCCTGCGAGAGCACCTGTCCCTACGGGGCCATAGAGCGCGTGGAGTACAAGGATCACGAGACCGGCAGGGAGAAGGAGATCGCCAGGGTCAATCCCGGCATCTGCGAGGGCTGCGGCGCCTGTATCCCCGTTTGCAGGCCCAAGGCCATGGATCTCCTCGGGTTCAGTGACGACCAGATTTATAGTGAAATCAATGTGTTATCGGATGTTATTGAAGTAAAAGGTAAAGGTGCCTGATGGTGAAATCGCGGCCCAGGATCGTGGCTTTCCTGTGCAACTGGTGCTCCTATGCGGGAGCCGATCTTGCCGGGACCACCCGTATCAAGCACCGCGCCGAGGTGCGCGTGGTGAGAGTGCCCTGCTCGGGACGCATCGATCCCACCTTTATCCTCAAGGCATATGAGCGCGGTGCGGACGCGGTGATCATTGGCGGATGCCACCCGGGTGATTGCCACTATGTGAGCGGCAATCTCCATGCGAGGCGGAGGTTCTATGTGCTTCGCGAGCTTCTCGGATTCCTTGGAATCGAGCAGGAACGCTTCCAGGTTACCTGGTGTTCGGCGGCCGAAGGCGAGAAGTGGGCGCGCACGGTGGATGAGGTCTGCGACACGATTGAAAGACTGGGTCCGCTTGAGAGCTTCAAGTCCATGACGGACTACCTGAGAATACCTGAGAAGGAGATAAGCCTGAGTGACGAGTAACCTGGAAGAGCCCCTGAGGGCGAAGGCGGCCGAGCTCCTATCGTCGGGCAAGGTCGATCTCCTCATAGGCTATGGAAGGGCTTTCCTGGGTGAGAGCGTGCGTCCCGTGTTCTTAAGGCAGGACGCCGACACGGCGAAGCTCATCTGGAACGACAGGTGCGCTCACAACCTGGCGACCTATCTCATGAAGGAACCCTGTCTTGGGCTCGTGAAGGGTGGCGGTAGGGTCGCCGTGGTCGCCAAGGGTTGTGACATCCGCGCGATCGCCACGCTTATTCAGGAAAACCAGATTGAGCGCGACCGGGTCCACATCATCGGCATGGCCTGTTCCGGGGTCAGGTATGATGAGGACTCCAGGGACATGGCTATCAAGTGCCGGGGATGCGAGGTGCAACTACCGGCGCTCTACGACGACTTGATAGGAAGCGAGGCCGACACCGGCGAGGTGGAAGGCGAACCCCGCGAGGACATAGAGCGGATACTCGCGCTCGACCGATCGGCAAGGTGGGAATTCTGGACCCGGGAGCTCTCGCGCTGCATCAAGTGCTATGCCTGCCGGCAGGCCTGTCCCATGTGCTACTGCGGCGAGTGCATAACCGAGAAGTCCAGGCCGCAGTGGATAGACAAGGCGGCCTCGCTTAAGGGGAATATCGCTTTTCATTATATAAGGGCCATGCACCTGGCTGGCCGTTGCGTGGCGTGCGGCGAATGCGCGCGCGCCTGTCCCATGAACATACCGGTCGATCTCCTGAGCAGGTTTCTCTCCCGGAGGGTGGAGGAAGCATATGCTTACAAGGCGGGAATGGATCCCGAGGCCGATCCCTTCTTCCTCGTTAACCGTCAAGACGATCCCGGGGAGTTCATAAGATGATCTCAAAAGAGCGCCTGCTCGATGCGATCCGCGAAGCCGGGGCGAAGGACTATGCGGTCTTTGCTCCGGTCGCTAAGGATGCGGGTGTCATGCTTGAGGAGATCGATGATCCGGCCTCAATAAACTTCGACCACGTACTCACCGTGAACACGCTGAAGGACGTGGGCCTGCCAAGGGTGGAGGCTCTGGCCGAGTTCGATCGTGATGCGCGGACCATGGAAGCCATCCGTGACGATGATGGCAAGGTACTGGTCTTCGGAAGCAGGCCGTGTGACGCCGCGGCCCAGAAGATCCTGGACGCCATCCTGATCGGTGAGATTACCGATTCCAGGTATGCGGCCAGGAGGGAGCGGATGGTCATGATGACCCTGGCTTGCTCGACGGCCGACGATGCGTGCTTCTGCTCGTCCATGGGATACGGGCCCCATGATCCGACGGGAAGCGATGTATTACTCCTTCCCAAGGGGACGGAGTTTATCGTGCGATCGCACACTCCCAGGGGGGAGGAGTTCCTTCGGGAGCTGGGGATGACTCCTGATGCAGACGTTGAAGGCGATCCACCTCCCGAGCTCAAGCGCAAGGTCGAGACCGGGGGGCTCAAGGAAAAGCTGGATAAGAACTTCGATGATCCCATATGGAACAGCGTTTCAGAGAACTGCGTGAGCTGCGGCGCCTGTTTCTACATGTGCCCCACCTGCCACTGCTTTGATGTGATTGATGAGTCCGGGCTCTCGAGAGGCCGGCGCCTGAGACTCTGGGACACGTGTTCGTTTGCCGGGTTCACCAAGATGGCCTCGCACCAGCCACGGGTAGGCCGGCACGCGAGGTACAGGCAGCGGATCATGCACAAGTTCAAATACACGGTGGACAATGTGAACCTGGTTGCCTGCGTGGGCGACGGACGCTGCATTCGTGCCTGTCCCTACGGAGTCGACCTCTGCGAAGTGCTGGAAGCCCTGGTGGGAAATGAGTAGACCGCAAGAGGACCTTGTTCCCCGGATAGTCCGGGTGGAGGAAGTCCGTCAGGAGACGCCCGATACCAGGTCGCTCAAGCTGGCTTTTGACGACCCCGCGGTCCGGGACAATTTCACCTTCAAGCCCGGCCAGTTCGGGCTGGTTTCGGTTTTCGGCGTCGGTGAAGCGGTGTTCTGTATAGCGTCGCCGCCGATCTGGAAGGGTTTCTTCGAGGTAAGCGTAAAGGAAGTCGGGAAGCTGACGAGCGCGATCCACGATCTGGAGCCGGGCGATACCGCCGGTTTCAGGGGTCCCTATGGGAACTCATTCCCCTACGAGGAGAACTTCGGGCGCAATATGGTCTTCGTGGGTGGCGGCATAGGGCTGGCGCCCTTGAGGCCCCTTATCTGGCAGACGCTCGCCGACCGCGACAAGTTCGGGGACGTTTACATTGTCTACGGCTCACGGTCCGTGAACGACATTGTCTACAGGGCGGACCTCGAGGAGTGGGGAGGCAGAGACGATGTCAAGATGGTGACGACGGTCGATCCCGGAGGTGAGGACGAAACCTGGAAGGGGGAGGTCGGCCTGGTGCCCCAGATCTTGGAGAAAGTAAACCCGCCATCGGACTCGGTCCTCGTGACCTGCGGCCCGCCCATAATGATCAAGTTCGTTTTCATGTCCGCGAAGAAACTGGGACTGAAGCCTGCCGATGTTGTCACCACTCTCGAGATGAAGATGAAGTGCGGTGTGGGTACCTGCGGCCGGTGCAATATAGGCAGCCGCTACGTATGCAGGGACGGTCCTGTTTTCACTCTGGAGCAGATGCAGGCGCTCCCCAATGAGTTCTGAGAGTGGCCTGGCCGGGGCGCCTGTTCGGGGTCCCGTTCTCTGGCTTCGCGCCCTGAGAGCTCCTTTCCTCACGGCTTCGGGCCTGCCGGTTTTCCTCGGCGCCTTCGCTGCCTATTCGAGGACCGGTGAGGTGAGTTTCCTCCGACTGGGACTTACGCTCTTCGGTGTGCTCTGCGTGCATCTGGGCGCCAACCTTGCCAATGATTACTTCGATGAGATCACAGGTTGCGACAGGATCAATCTGGAGCCTACCCCATTCTCCGGCGGCAGCCGGGTCATCCAGGAAGGGCTGGTCCCGCCGAGGACAATACTGGCGGTGTCGATCCTCTTCCTGGCGGCCGGCCTGGTGCAGGGCCTGATCCTCAACTCCATGATACCCGGCAACCTGGTGCTCATCCTGGGCCTCGCAGGGATAGCCCTGGGCGTCCTCTATACGGCCGTTCCGGTCAAGCTCAGTTACAGGGGAGTGGGCGAGATTGCCGTCTTCGCGGCCTTCGGCCCGCTCGTGGTAGCCGGCAGCTACCTCTGCCAGGCAGGCCGCCTCGATATCCATGTCCTTTCGGTCTCGATACCGGCGGGCCTCCTGGTGCTTGCCATTCTGCTCGTGAACGAGGTTCTGGACATTGGCTGGGATGAGCGTGCTGGAAAGCGGACCCTGGTCGTGGCCCTGGGGAAGAGGAAGGGTTACTCCTTCTTCCTGCTCATCTACGCCGCCGCATATGCCTGGATCATCCTGGGCATGACAAGTAGCCTTTATCCGGCCTGGGCCGCTCTGGCCCTGATTCCCGCGGCGGCTTTCTTAAGAGACCTGCTTCCCGGCAGGGCGCTTAAGGACCGCGCCGGCACCATCAGGGCGAGCCGGGGCGCCATCATGAGCCAGGTTCTTACCACCGCCCTGCTGGCCTTCTCGTTTCTCTTGTGAGCGCGCGTGACGCATGCCGCGCGCGGATTGACTAATCTCCGCGTAACCATTAGGATAGCTACGCATGAGCATGGGTAAAGCTTCGATATCAGGCGATGAGATAAGAGCACCCGTACGCCGCGAGCTCGATCTCGTGGAAGATGCACTGGCGTGCATCTTCTCGCCCGACATCACCCTGGTCTCCGCCATCGGCAGGCATCTCACCGCGGTGAAGGGCAAGCTGGCGAGACCCACCCTGGTTCTACTGTGTGCGAAACTGGGTAGTCCGGATCCGGCTTTCGCCGTCAAGGCTGCCGCCGCGGTTGAGCTCATCCATACCGCTACGCTGCTTCATGACGATTCCATAGACAGGAGTCATCTCAGAAGGGGTCTTCCCACCATCAACAGGCTCTGGAACGACCAGGTCTCGGTCATCATGGGAGACCATCTGTTCTGTGCCGCCTTCAGGCTGCTGCACGACGCGGGGCTCTTTGAGATCGCATCGGTTTTCTCCACGGGCTCCGACCGCCTGACCTTTGGTGAGATGTCCCAGATGGACCTGCGAGGGCAGATGGATGTGAGTGAGGAGACCTATACCGAGATGATAAGGCTCAAGACGGCGGCCCTGTTTATCGCTTCCTGCGAGGCCGGAGGTCTGGCCGGCGGGCTGTCTGCCGATCATCGTGCGAGGCTCTCCAAGTACGGTGACTACATCGGGACCGCGTTTCAGATGATCGATGATGTGCTGGACATTGTCGGCGACGAGGAGACCATGGGTAAGCCGACCGGCAATGACCTCAGGGATGGAAGGATCACGCTTCCCGTGATCGTTGCCCTGAGGAACGCCGGCGATACGGAAGCCCGGCGAGTGATCGATATCATATCTTCCAAAGGGACGGTCGCGTCCGACTTCAAAGACGTGATTGACTTCGTCGAATCCAACGGGGGTATAAGCTATGCCCGGGACCGCGCAGCCGACCTGGCGGTAAAGGCCCGGGCCTGCATCGAGGGGTTTGGTCCTTCTCCTGCCCGGCGGTCGCTTATCCTTCTTACCGAGCGCCTGGTATCGAGACGGAAGTAGCGGCGAAGCCTATGGGACATTACCGGTACCTTCCACCTATCCTGATCATCTTCGCCATCCTGGGTGTTGTCGCGGCAAGAAGCATGAGGCCCAAGGTCCATCACCATTCGGACTCGGCCATCATGATGGATACCTATGTCGAGGTATCGGTCTGGGCGAGGGATGCCGATCTTGCCCGCTCGGCGGTGGATGCGGCGATGCGGGAAGTGGCCCGGATAGACAGCATGTTCGGCGATGGCACCGTGAACTCCCGGAGCGATGGGGCGCTGATGGAATCGGAGGCCTTCGAGTTTCTCCTTGAGGTGTCGCGGGACGTGAATCTAAGGACCGATGGGATGTTCGATCCCACGGTGGGTGTGGTCTTGAGGCTCTGGGAATTCCATGACGCGGCAGAGCCCCCGTCAGAAGACTCGCTTGCCCGGGCGGTCTCCTGCGTGGGGCTGGCCGGCTATTTGGCCGGCGCGGGATGTGAGGACTTTTTCTTCGACCTGGGCGGCATCGCCAAGGGCTACGCCGTCGATCTTGCCTCCGAGAGGATTCGCCGGATGGGTGTGGAGTCGGCCATCATCAATGCGGGGGGAGATCTCAATCTCATCGGCTCCCGGACCGACGGAAAGCCATGGCGCATCGCGATCAGGCATCCCAGGCAGGCCGGCTCATTCTTAGGCTATGTCGATATTGAAGACGCGGCGGTTGCAACATCGGGTGACTACGAGAAGTACTTTGTCCATGACGGCAGGCGCTATCATCACATAATTGATCCCCATACCGGAATGCCGGGCGGCGCCTCTAACAGTGTGACCGTCCTTGCCCCGAGTTCGTGTCTGAGCGACGCGCTTGCGACCGGGCTTTTCCTCCTGGGCCCCGAGCGCGGCCTCGGCCTGGTCGAGGAACTCCAAGACATAGAGGCGGTCTTTACGTTTGCCTCGGGTGAGAGTGTGGCGGTGAGCTCCGGACTTGAAGGTATCCTGGTGAGGCTTGATGCTGAGTAAGGTAACAGCGGCGGACCTGGTGGTGATTGGGCTCCTGGTGGCCCTGGGCATATTCCTCCTTGGCAGTGCGGGACCCGACGGGGCCGGAGGGCGGCTGCTCACAGTGAAGAGTCTTAAAAGTGGGATCCTCATCCATGACCTTAGCCAGGACGCGCAGCTCGAGATCGAGGGCGCACTCGGCACGACCGTAATAGTGGTGGAGGGCAAGCAGGCTGCCTTTACGAGTTCGCCCTGTCCGCACAAGCTGTGTGTGGGGAAGGGGAAAATCGGGCGCGCCGGCGAGTGGGTGCTCTGCCTTCCGAACGGCGTGATAGCAGAGATTTCAGGGGAGGGTGACTATGACGGCATCACCCCCTGAGGGATCTGTTACCAGCGCAGGCCGCCTCTCCCGGCTGGGACTGCTGGCCGCCGCCGCCGTTGCGGCCTATGTCTTCGAGAGTCTGCTGCCATCGCCTGTTCCGTGGGCGCGCATCGGGCTTTCAAACGTCTTCGTGATCACGGCCCTCTTCGCTTTCGGCGCGAGGGACGCGCTTCTTGTAAACCTGATCAGGGTGATAGCCGGCAACTTCCTGATGGGCTTCATGTTCAGCCCGGCCTTTGTCTTCTCCCTTGCGGGAAGCACCTCGGCGCTTGCCGTGATGGCGCTCCTGAGGTGGCGCCTGGTGCCGCCGCTGTCGGTCGTGGGAGTGAGCTGCCTGGGAGCGGTGACCAACAACGTGGTGCAGGTGATAGTCTTCACCCTGCTGTTCTCCGCCGCCGGCGTGGCGCGCGGTCTGATGGGCGGGTTCATCCTCCTGGGCGCCGGGGTGGGCTTCTTCACGGGGCTCGTGGCGATGGCCATTCTCTCCAAGGTAAGGCTTGAAACGGCACGGCCAGTTGATTAGAGTCTCATCGAGATGAGGAATATCGGCCGGGTAATCAACCTGCAGGCAGATCTTGCGGAGATAGCTCTAGGAAGGCATGCCGCATGCGAAAGTTGTGGGGCCTGCCTGGCAAGTCTCGATCCGAAGCAAAGGACACTGCTGGCCGCGAACGACAGGGGAGCCGGGATCGGAAACATGGTTGAAATCGAGGTGCCGCCCGTGCGTGCTGTGGGGGCGGCGTTCCTGCTTTTCATTGTCCCGCTCTTTTCGGTTCTGGCCGGGGCTTATGTGGGGCACAGGATCGCCCGGGCCCTGGGGTGGCCTGAAATCGCCGGCGCGATCGGTCTTGGATGCCTGGCTTTCATGCTCTCACTCCTCATACTCAGATCTGTCGAGCGTGCAGGATCCCATGGCAGTATGGCGAGGATCGTCCGGATCCTGCCCTGTGAGGATGAACTCGAAGGGAGGCGCTGATACCCTCTTTAGCACCCAAGGCACTTGCGCGTACCTGTTGCAGGTTCGCGCTGAAGAAAAAGGCCGAAGATGTAATCATCATCGATCTCCGCAAGCTTAGCGCGCCCACCGATTACTTCGTTATCTGCAATGGCACAGTCGACCGTCAGGTCAAGGCCATCGCAGACAGCGTGCTCGATGGTCTGAAGGCCAAGGGTCACAGGCCGTGGCATGTGGAGGGCTATGCGGCGAAGAAGTGGATTCTCATAGATTACGTCAATGTCGTGGTCCATATCTTCACCGGCGACACGCGTGACTTCTATTCGCTGGAGACCCTGTGGGGCGATGCCCCGAGCGAGGTGGTGGAGTAACCGGTCGGGCCGGAGGCTCCCTGTCGGATTCGCCGGGTGAGGCCCCCCGTCACTGCGACTGGCATTGAACGACTTCTGTCCAGGTTCCACTTCTCATTTGATGATCACCTCCTATTTGTTAGACTGACTCCGCGGCCGGCTGGAGATGGTCTTGTGGACAAGTCATCGGGAGATGAGCGGCGGCTCTAT
>JAUVJV010000014.1 GCA_030592245.1 Candidatus Eiseniibacteriota bacterium | reverse complement strand
TCACGCCGCCTCCTTTCCCGAGTCGCGCCGCCTCATCTCCCGGGTCACGCCGCCTCCTTTCCCGAGTCGCGCCGCCTCATCTCCCGGGTCACGCCGCCTCCTTTCCCGGGTCGCGCCGTCTCATCTCCCGGGTGGCGCCGCCTGCAGGATCCGGTGTAGCGGAACCTGAGGTATGATCCCAACACATTGCGCGCGCGTCAAGGGAATTGCCCTAATGAACTCGACTTGAGGTACCTATCGGTGTAATGTCTCTCTTAGGGGCGAGGCACGAACATGGTGATGGAAATAAACCGGGAACTCGAGATCCAGGAGCATGAAATCTCCTACACCTTCTCGCGGAGCAGCAAGCCCGGCGGCCAGAATGTCAATAAGGTCAGCACCCGGGTCACGCTTCTCTTCGATGTCGAGGCCTCGCCGAGCTTGACCAGTCGGCAGCGCGAGCGCATATGGGAGGAACTCGCTTCGCGAATCGGCAGGGACGGCATCCTCCGCGTGGTGTCCCAGAAGCATCGCACTCAGAAAGCCAACCGGGAAGCAGCGCTCGAGCGCTTCATCACATTGCTCGCAGGCGCCCTCAAGCCCAGGCGCCGCAGAAGGCCAACGGCTGTACCCCGGGGGGTTAAAGAGGGAAGACTCGAAGCCAAGAAACGGCGCAGCCATATTAAGCGGGGAAGAAGGAGACCATCGTCCGACGATGACTAGCCTGGCCAGGCTATTGCGGGAGTTGGGACTGCGAAACGGAGGCGAAGCGGAGGTGAGCGATGGAAGAGCTCCTATCCTACTGTGGCTACCGGTGTGACCAGTGCCCGGGTTATCACGAGAACATCGAGTCAGACGAAGACCGGAAGCGGATTCAGGCCGACTGGGTCAAGTACTACGATCACAAGGTGGAAGCAGAAGAAATCGACTGCCAGGGTTGCAAGGCGGGCCTGAGAGACGGCAATCCCAACTGCAAGGTGAGGCCGTGCGCGATTGAGAAGGGTGTGGCGACCTGCGCAGAGTGTGGCGAGTTTGCATGCGAGACGATCCAGAAGCAAATGGATGCCATCAAGCCCATCGCAAAGAAGCACAGCGATACTATGCCGGCCGGAGACTACCAGCATTATATTGCCCCGTATGAGTCAGAGGACCGGTTGAGGCGTTTTCGATCGGAGTGACTGGCGCCCGGTGGGCGGGTTGACATGCCTGCCAAGGGGATAGTATGGTGGGGTGGACGAAAGGAAAGAATGCGGCCACTCCGGGATGCAGACAACTGGTTCTCACGGTCCACGCTAGCTCTCCTCGCTTTCTTGAGTCTTTTTGCACTGGCGATGACTGAGGTTTGTGCCGGCACTCTCGAATTCCCCATGACCAATGATATCTGTCCCACGTCCTCCTTTGGGAGCTATAGGGGCGGGCACCTGCATGGGGGGATGGACTTCTCGACCGGAGGAGTGACCGGTGTCCCGGTGCTTGCAGTCGATTCCTGCTATGTGTGGAGGATAAAGCTCTGGAACGGGGGCTACGGCAAAGCCCTCTATGCTCAGCTTCCCGATGGCAAGGTTGTGGTATACGGGCATCTCTCGCGGTACAGGCCGGAACTTGAGGCGCGTGTCGAGGCGGAGCAGGATCGCCTGGGTTTCTATGAGATTGAGATCTACTTCGGTCCGGGTGAGTTCAACTTTGCGCCGGGTGACACGCTCGCCTTCAGCGGGGATACGGGCTCAGGCCCTGCGCACCTGCATTTTGAGATTCGCTCAGGCCAGGGCGATCACAACAAGATCAATCCCGTGCCTGACTATCTCGACATCAGCGAGAACCTGAGTCCCGTGATTGAGAAGATAGCGATTGTGCCGCTAAGTTCTCAGTGCGCTGTGAACGGCGTTTACGGACCAGTTATGCTTGATCGCGGTCAGGCTGCGGACACGCTGGTGGTTACCCATGCACATTTCGGAGTATCCGTAGCGGCGATCGATCACGCGCAGTGCGGCAAGGTGATTACACCCATAGTCTATGAGATTCGGCTCGAAGGTCATCCTTACTGGAGATTCCACATAGACACATTTCCGTTCTCAGAATCCTACCTGGTTGGAGCTCTCTATGATGTTATCGAAGGCAAGAGATACATGAGGCTGTTCAAGGAGTATGATCTGGACTTGAGCGGCTTTGGTGACATCACGGGGAGCCAGTTCTGGAATCCAATGAGCCTGGGGCCAAGAGATGAGCCTTACAGGTTGCTGGTCAAGGCTGAGGATGCCTGGGGCAATGCCGACTCCCTTGAGATCCCGGTGCGGGTGGTTAAGAGTCCTGGTTTCGATTGGCCTGGAGTAGCAGAGGTCGACCCGGCGCAGGCGGTCGATTCTCTTGAGGTGTCAGAAGATGATATCGAGATCGAGACCGCTGTTCATTCGGACGGTGTCGTGGTCATGGCCCGGCCGCCCCGGCCGCCCCGATCCCTGCCTTATGCGCATATAGATGAGTGGGGTTCTGTGGGTTTCTCAGGCGCCCGGCTCAAACCCGTGGGAGAGAACCTCTTCAGGGGCGTGATCGCGGGGAGCAGTCCTTCCGGCAACCCCGTGGTCAACCTGGAGGTATCGTTCGACTTCGGTGAGACCAAAACCACCAAGTCGAAGTCCATGGTGGTCGGTATCGCAGGACGGGGACACGGATTCACTTTCTCGGGCAAGCGCTTCGAGGTCGAGCTGCTTCCGCCTGAGGAAGACCTTCCACGCACCCTGATTGAGGTAAAGGAGGACAGCACCGGCGTCTACGAGAGGTTTGAATCGGTCGCAGGGCGCGTACTGCTCGAACCCAACGGCGTCTTCCTCCACAAGGGGCTCAAGTTCCGGGTGAGAGACTTGAAGGGGCAGGTATCGGCGAAGCACGGGGTATACGCCGACAGAGATGGCTGGCCGGTCTACCTGGGACGTTTTAACTCTGCCGGAGTTTGCGAAATAAGACTCCGGAGACTCGAGAACCTGGTGATCCTTGAGGACATCGAGCCTCCGGAGATCACCTCCATCGGGAGGTTCCGCCGGAGAAGCGATGGGAAGGCCACTTTCACCGCGCGAGTTGCCGATGCCGGCTCCGGCGCGGCTGCCGGATCGATCAAGGGCTTTGTAGATGGCGATACCGCTATCGTCTCCATTGACCCTGATACGGCGCGCATTACAGGCCGAAGTAGAAAGCCCTTGAAGTACGGCAAACATACGATTAGGCTTGAGGCCGAAGACAGGCTTGGAAATCTTGCAGTCAAAGAAGTCGTCCTGGATCTCTCGAGGTAGCCGCTTTGAAGTATTCTGATTTCGTCCACCTTCATGTCCACTCCGATTACAGTCTCCTCGACGGTGCCGGAAGAATCAGGGACTATATCGACCGCGCCATAAAATTCAAGATGCCGGCGCTTGCTATCACCGACCACGGCAGCATGTTCGGGGCGATCAACTTTTACAAGAGGGCCCTGAAGGAAGGGATCAAGCCCATCATCGGGTGCGAGCTCTATGTCTCCCGCACCAACAGGTTTGACCGTAAGCCCACTGGCAGGAGCGCCTGGGATACCAGCAATCACCTGGTCTGCCTTGCGAAGGACACCGAAGGCTACAATAACCTGATGAAGCTATCATCCAAAGGTTATACCGAGGGCTTCTACTATAAGCCCCGGGTGGATTTCGACCTCTTGAGCGAGCACAGCGGGGGACTGGTGGCCCTGACTGCATGTCTTAAGGGTGTGGCTTCCGAAGACCTGGCGAGTGGGGATTCCGCGAGGGCGAGGTCGCAGACGGGCCGGCTGACCGAGATCTTCGGTAAGGACAATGTTTACGTGGAGATCCAGCGCCACGGCCTTCCCCAGGAAGAGACCATCGTAAAGGGCGCCGTGGAAATGGCGCGCGAGCTCGATCTTCCGCTTGTCGCAACCAATGACTGCCACTATATGGCCAAGGATGATGCAAGGGCCCATGACATCCTGCTTTGTCTTCAGACGGGCAAGGACCTGGATGATCCCAACCGGATGCGCTTCTTCAACGATGAGTTCTATTTTAAGAGCCCCGATGAGATGAAGGCTCTCTTTCCCGAGGCCCCCGAGGCCGTAACCAATACTGTGGGGGTCGCCGAGAAGTGCAATCTCGATCTGGAGCTCGGGGTGATCCGGCTGCCCGACTTCCCGATTCCCGAGGGTTATCAGGACGCCAATTCTTATCTTGAGATGCTCGCCCGGAAGGGCCTGGAGAAGAGGTACGGCACGCCGGGACGGGAAGCCCTGGACCGGCTGGAATTCGAGCTCAAGATCATCGAGCAGATGAAGTACTCGAGTTACTTCCTTATTGTAAGGGACCTGGTGGAAGCTGCCCGGAAGATGGGAATCCCGGTGGGGCCGGGGAGGGGCTCAGCCGCAGGAAGTCTCGTCTCCTATTGCCTGAAAATCACCGATGTGGATCCGCTGCGGTTCGGCCTGGTATTCGAGAGGTTCCTGAATCCCGAGCGGATCAGCATGCCGGATATTGATATCGACTTCTGCGACAAGCGCCGTCAGGAAGTGATCGATTATGTCTCCAACAAGTACGGCTCTGACTGCGTCGCGCAGATCATCACCTTCGGGACCATGGGGGCAAGGGCCTCGCTCCGCGATGTGGGCCGCGTCCTCAAGGTCCCTATTCCCGAGGTGGACCGGATAGCCAAGATGATTCCTCCCGAGCCGGGGATGACCCTGGACACCGCGCTGGAGCGGGTGAAGGAGCTCAAGCAGATCGCCTCCAGCGACAACTACCGCGAGCTCATGCAGATGGCGAGGACGCTGGAGGGCCTGGCGCGCCACGCCTCCACGCATGCGGCCGGTGTCTTGATCACGCCTGGCAAGCTCATCGACTATGTCCCCCTCTATCGCGGGTCCAAGGGCGAGGTGGTAACCCAGTACGACATGAATTCGGTCGAGAGCATCGGGCTGCTCAAGATGGATTTCCTGGGACTCACGACCTTGAGCATCATCGAGGACGCTCTCGCCATGATCAAGGCCCAGCACGGAGTGGATGTCGACCTCGAGACTCTCCCTCTTGACGATGCCGGGGTCTACAAGATGGTAAGCGAGGGGCGGACGGTCGGGGTCTTCCAGCTTGAAAGCGCCAGCATGCGCGATCTCTTGCGGCGGTTGGGCCCTGAGAGGTTCGAGGACATCATCGCCATCAATGCCCTGCACCGGCCGGGTCCGATGGGTAGTGAGATGCTGGATCTCTTCATCAAGAGAAAGCACGGGACGAAGAAGACCACATATGAGGATCCGTCGCTCGAGCCCATCCTAAAGGACACCTACGGGGTGATCCTCTACCAGGAGCAGGTGATCGAGATAGCCAACAAGCTCGGCGGATTCTCCAAGGGCCAGGCCGACATCTTGAGGCGCGCCATGGGTAAGAAAGAGCCGGAGGTGATGGACCGGCAGCGCCGCAACTTCGTCGGGGGCGCCGTGGGTAACGGCATCAAGGAACAGGTGGCCGAGAAGATCTTCAACACCATCATGAACTTCGCCGGCTACGGTTTCAACAAGTCTCACTCTACAGCTTACGCTCTGCTTTCCTATCATACTGCTTATCTGAAGGCTACCTATCCCATGGAGTTCATGGCCGCGTGCCTGACGAGCGAAACCGGAAACACCGACCGCATCGTGATCCTGATGGAGGAGTGCCGGTCGATGGGAATCCAGGTGATGCCACCCGACATAAACGAAAGCGACGCGGATTTTACGGTGACCGGTGATGGTATCAGGTTCGGGCTCACCGCCATCAAGAACGTGGGCCGGGCGGCCATTGAGTCCATCATGAGAGCCCGGGCCGATGGCGGTCCTTTTGAGAATGTATTCGACCTCTGTGAAAAGGTGGATCTCAAGAGCATCAACCGCCGCATGCTGGAAAGCCTGGTCTGCGCGGGCGCCTTGGACTCCCTTGAGGGCCACCGGGCCCAGATTCTTGCGGGGATCGAGGCCGCGCTCTCGGTGGGACAGAAAGTGCAGAGAGACCGGAGCACGGGCCAGACCTCGCTCTTGAAGATCCTCGAGGCCCAGGGGGAAAGGACGGGTATCGAGCGCAGGCTCCCTTATGCAGAGGAGTGGTCGCTCCTGGAGAAGCTCTCGCGGGAGCGGGACGTGCTGGGGTTCTACTGTTCCGGGCACCCTCTCTCCAGGTACCGCCGCGAGGTAGACGCTTTCACCACGTCCTCGCTGGCGGAGGCCAAGCGCGCCGCCGATGGTAAGCGTGTGATCGTCGCCGGCATCATCGCGGGCAAGCGGATCCACTTCACCCGGGATGGGAAGAAGCTGGGATTCATAACCCTCGAGGACCTGACGGGCCAGATGGAACTTCTCTTCTTCGACAACCAGATATCATCGGCCGATGACAAACTTATCCAGGGGAAGATGATCATAGTGCTCGGTTCCGTCTCATTCAGGAATGAGGACCAGCCCAAGATCCGGGTAAGCGATTTCACCGAGATCGAGTCATCGATCGAGAAACTAACGGGCAGGGTGGAGATCGATGTCGATGGGGAGAAGCTCTCCGAAGGGGCTCTCGAGATGCTTACCGGTGTCCTGAGCTCCAACCCGGGCAAATCTCCGGTCTCCCTCGTGGTCGTCGGCCGCGAAGCCGGCGATGTGGTCCTCCAGGTTCCCAAGTCCAGCATTAAGCCCAGCAGGGACGTGGTCACGGCTCTGGACGGCATCGAGGGAGTGGCCAATGTCAGGCTGATCTCCAAGGCAGGCCGGGGCAGGAAGCTGGCTTAGTCTGTTGACGCTTGGCGCGCATTCTGCTACCTTGACCTCTGTTCCCTGATACAAGGAGGAGCCTGGTGGGAAAAGTACTGACAGGTTTTGTTCTTGCCGTGCTGGTTTGTGTGTCCCTGGCAAGCTCCCAGCCTCCTGACTCCGAAAGCACTTACGATGTTCCGCTTTCACTGCAACCCCGCCATATGGTTGATTTTCCGACGGCCGGGCTTCCTCCCAAGGGTGGCTTCTACGTGGACGCGGATATTTATGGAGAGGGTGGGGTGCTCTTTTATCTTGGGGTGGGCTTCGCCCGGTATTTCAGTTTCGGCATTTCATACGGGGGCCTGCGGGTCATCGGAAGCGGCGACCCGGAGATGAATCCGCGGCCAGGGGTGCAGCTTAAGGCCAGGATCGTGGAGGAGTCTTTCGTGATGCCCGCCATCGCCCTGGGATTCGACTCCCAGGGCAGGGGCGTGTACCTGGACAGCCTGGACAAGTATCTCATTAAGTCACGGGGGATCTATGCGGTCGCCAGCAAGAACTGGGACCTCTTAGGGCCTTTCTCGCTTCACGGGGGCCTGGGCTATTCCCTGGAGAGCGAAAACGACAACAGCGCAACCATATTCCTGGGAGCGATCAAGACCTTCGGGGACTTCCTCGACCTGAGGGCAGAGTATGATTTCGCCCTGAACGACAGCTGGGCGGATAATCCCCATATCGCAGATGACGGGATACTGAACATGTCCGTCATCTGGCATGTCAATACGAGTTTCTCCATCGGCTTAGAGGTCAGGGATATCCTTACGGGAAACAAGGTCGATATTGATGACTTGAGAGAATGGAACCGTGGCCTTAGCATAGAATACAGGGGTATCCTCTAGGAGGTGTATCCTTATGGGGTGTGACCTATGGAAGCATGGCTGGATTTTGAAAAGCCGCTGATTGACCTGGAAAAACAGATCAGGGACCTTGAGTCCCTGGCTGACGCCGGGCATCCTGAGATCGGTGAGCAGGTCGAGAAGCTGAAGCGAATCGCGGACAAGAAGCGGCGTGAGACCTACGAGAATCTCAATCGCTGGGAGCGGGTGCAGCTTGCCCGCCATCCCCTGCGCCCCTATAGCCTCGACTATGTAAGCATGATCACCTCGGGTTTTACCGAGCTCCATGGCGACCGTCTCTTCTCCGAGGACAAGGCGATAATCGGAGGCCTGGCTGTGATCGAGGGCCATAAGGTGGTTCTCTTGGGCCAGCAGAAGGGAAGGGACACCAAGGAGAATCTCTCCCGCAACTTCGGGATGTGCCACCCCGAGGGCTACCGGAAGGCCCTCAGGCTGATGAAGATGGCCGCGAAGTTCGGCAAGCCCCTGGTAACCCTGGTGGACACCCCCGGGGCGTACCCGGGTATCGGGGCCGAAGAGAGGGGACAGGCCGGGGCCATAGCGCGCAACCTGCTTGAGATGTCCCGGCTGCCGGTGCCCATTCTGGTAATCATCATCGGTGAGGGCGGCAGCGGCGGCGCCCTGGGAATCGGGGTGGGGGATACGGTTATCATGATGGAATACGCCATCTATTCTGTGATATCGCCCGAGGGCTGCGCCGCCATCCTCTGGGGGGACCGAGGAAAGGCCAAGCAGGCCGCTGAGGCCCTGAGGCTTACTGCGCCCGATCTTCTCCAGCTCGGGGTGGTCGATGGCATGGTACCCGAGCCCACCGGAGGCGCTCACAGGGATCCGAGGGCCGCAGCGGAGAGCTTGAAGAAGGCAATCGTCGAGAACCTGGATACCCTTGCCCGCACCCCGATCCCGACTCTTTTGAAACGGAGACTCGAAAAGTACTCCAGCATGGGTACCTATATCGAGTGAATATAGCCTTGACCTTAAGCCTCTTGGTTGTTAGAATTAAGATGGTTCCGGCTCCCCTTATATTGGAGGGGAGACTTGACATATAGACTATTCAACCGGGTGCTATGCTATGCCCGGATTTTTGTAGCTGGGGGAGTGTATCATGGCTCTGGATAAGCGGCTACTCGATATCTTGGTTTGCCCCGGTTGCAGGGGTGAGCTCCAATACGACGAGGACAACTCGAAACTGCTCTGTGCCAAGTGCTGTCTTGCCTACCCGGTCAGAGACGACATACCGGTGATGCTCGAGCAGGAGGCCGAAAGGATAGAGTAGCACATGTGCTCAGTAACTCATGTGGCAGCGGGGGCGGTGATCGGCATCCTGGTGGACAGCCGGCTGGCGGCCTTTCTGATCGGGTTTGTCTCTCACATCCCTCTGGATGCCGTTCCCCATATCGATTTTGAGGATTACCGCATAGATGCCGTCATGACGATCGGTCTCCTGACGGGGATCTTCGCGTTCACCGGTTTCACGCCCATCCTTTTCGGGGCCGTAGGAGCGGTGGCTCCCGATATAGAGAACCTGCTCTGGAAGACAGGCATCATAGATGAGAAGCGCAAGGTGTTTCCTACGCATTCGGGCCTGATCAAGCATGGCCAGGCCAGGATTGGCTCGGGACCGGCTGCCGCGATCGTGATGTCGGCCTTTTCGGTGGGCGTCGTGGCCCTGGTCATAGTGCTGGGAGGTTCCAAGTGAGGCTTAAGCTTGCAGCTCTCGCCGGCTGGATGATGCTCGTGGCGGCATCCGGGGTGGCGCACGGTCACGTCATGCTTCAAAGCCGGGGTGGGAGCGAGGTGGAGATCGCATTCGAGGCCGGAGAGGTTCGCCAGGTAAGAAGCGAGGCGGGCCGCTGGTCGGGGGTGCGCATTGAAGGTTTTGAGGCATTGCTTGCCGACTCGCTTCTGCTGGAGGTTCCGGTTAGATCTTATCTTATCGGGATACCTGAAGGGGTTAATGTAACATATGAGATCATTGGTATAACTTCAAGTAAAATAGATCGGTATAGTGCTGAGACTGTGCTTGAACGCCTGGGGGATGCCATCGAGGATCTGCCCAGGGAGCCGGCTGCCGTTGCAGCGATAGGCTACCTTAAGCGGCAGCGGGTGGCGGGCTTGAGGATCACGCCTCTTACCTATGATGATGCGACCGGCGACCTTGTGCTTCACACGGGTTTCCGCCTCAGAGTGGGTTTCGGCGGCGCGGTGGAGACCGGTATCACCGGTACAGGTCAGGTGCGTAGCGAAGCGGGTCAGGCATCCGGCAACGCGGATGACGAGGCCTTCTATCGCCATGCGATTCTCAACTATGAGCAGGCAAGGACCTGGAGAGCTCCCCTGATGAGAGCCGCTCTGCCGGGTGACTACTTCTCGAGTTCCGAGAACTGGATCAAGGCTGAGATAGAGTCATCAGGCATTTACTGCATTACGGGTTCCGATCTTGCGGACCTGGGTATTGCCCTGAACGGCATTGACCCTGCCTCGCTCCGGGCATATGCAAGCGGCGGGCTTCCTCTTAAGGAGACGCTTGCCGGGCACAATGCGGACTGGATGAACCTCGTTCCCATAAAGGTGGAGGATGGCGGTGACGGGAATTTCGACGCCGGAGACTGCGTCATATTCTACGGGCTCAACGTGAACGATTGGGCCAACTTCTATGATCGCGAGCTCGGGGTCGAGGACCACAATGAGAGCTTCTTCTCCAATTACAACTACTACTGGTTGACCTGGGGCGGCGCTTTCACGGAGGCCCCGCTCCGCATGGAAGAGGTAGATCTTCCCGTATGTGACGGGTGTTCCTACTACCAGCCGGAGTCCTTCTACGAACGCATTCATGAGGAAGTCAACGCCTTCGAGGATTTCAATATCTTCGCAGATGATGCCTGGTACTGGAGGCTGCTCAATATAGGCAATGTGGCCACGCTCGAGGCAGAAACGCCTTTCCCTGACGTTGACAGTTCGGCGGTGCTCAAGGTCAGGCTGGCCGATCCTCACTCCGTCCGGTCTTACCCGGCGCAGTGTCCGGATTCATACTACCGTGCGGTCACGAGGCTTAACGGTACCGCCCTTGAGGACACCACCTGGCTCGCGAGGAGAACCGCCCAGTATATTATCGATATCTACGGCGAGGGTGCTCTGAATGCGGGCGCGCGGCAGATAGTGGAGGTCTGGATTCCCTCGGACCTTCCACCGAAACCGGAATATGAGGGTAAGACGATCTGTTCAGTGAAGCCCTACCTGGCCTGGTTCGACATCTACTACTGGCGGGAGTTCGAGTCCGATGGTGGGAGGCTCTTCTTTCTCTCGCCCGATGTGACCGACATGGTCAAGTATGAAGTGGGTGGATTCTCTTCAAGTCCCGAATACGCTTTTGATGTAACGGACCAATTCGGTGTGAAGGAGCTCAGGGGTTTTGAGGCCGCGGGAACGCCGGACTTCACGGCGACCCTGTTCGATACTGTCCGGCAGGGAGAGCCCCGCCGGTATGCCCTTGTGACCCGGGAGGCCCTGATGTCTCCGCGTGAGCTTACCCTGGCACCGATAAGCGATATCCGGTATGCAGGATTGAACAGACGATACCTTATTATCACCCACGATGATCTTCTTTCGGCCGCCAGGACCATCGCGGACCACCGGTCCGGGGAGGTCATAACCGTTAGCGAGATCTACGATGAATTTGGGTGGGGACTTCCTGACGTTACAGCGATCAGGGACTTCCTCCGCTCGAGATATGAAACTCATCCCCTGGACCGGGTGCTCCTCCTGGGCAAGGCGACCTGGGATTACAAGAGCTTGCGGACCGCCGAGAGCTTTCCCAACTATGTTCCTTCCTATGAGCGGCGATACCTTCCTCCGGTGAGGGACCCTTACAACACGGATGACTGGTTCGTGTATCTTGTCCCGAGGGAAGGCGACAGCGCGGCCTATTTCCCGACCGTCCCGGTCTCGAGGCTGGCCGCGGTATCCCCCGAAGACGCCGACTTTCTCATCGAGAACGCTATCGAATACGTGTCCAACCCCGAGCTCGGCCCCTGGCAGAACACGGTGATCCTGGTTGCCGACGATGACAATGTGCCGGGCAAGTGCGAAATCGGGAGTCCCCACACGCGGGATGTTGAACTCATGAGCACGAATCATTACCCGCAGGTTTTCGATCGGACCAAGATCTATCTGACCGAGTATCCCATGGAGGCGGCGCGCAAGAAGCCTGCTGCCAGGAATGACTTCGTGGACGCCCTCAACAGGGGGGCTCTTATCAGCAACTTCGTGGGCCACGGCGATCCCTTGAGGATGGCCGATGAAGAGGTCTTCAACCCGGCGGCGATCGATCTGGTCCATGCCGGAAAGCGGCTGAGCTTCCTCATTGCGGCCAGCTGCAATGTGAGTAAGTTTGATGAACCCAATGATATGTCCATGGCCGAGCGGCTTATCGTGAGGCGGGAGGGGGGCACCATCGGGTCGCTGGCATCGACGCAGCTCTGTTATCCCGCCCCGAACCGGATCCTGAACGGGAATTTCATCAGCGCCCTCTTCGAGGGAGGGAAGAAGTATCCGACCATCCCGATATCGGATGGAGCCGCAATCGGCAAGGCCCGAACCGTGGCTGCTGACGGGAGCGGTTCCTACTGGAGGAACAATGAGAAGTACGCTGTCTTCGGCGAAGCCGGCCTTGAGCTTGCAGCACCCAGGCTGGAGGTGATCTTTGAGACCGAAAGGCCCGACACCGTCAAACGCCAGCAGATCTATGAGTATTCCTTGAGAATTGAGGATGGGGGTGTCCTGGTCTCGGGCTATGAGGGCGAGACCGACATATATGCGAGGGAGGCCGACGATACGACCGGCTACCAGAGCTGTGACCCCGATAACTTTATGGATTACAGCCTTCCCGGCACGATGATCTTCAGGGGCAAGACCCTGGCCGAGAACGGCCGCTTCGATTTCGGGTATTTCGTCGGCTCCAGTACCAGGGAAGGAAGCCGGGGGAGCATAAGATGCTTCACGTCCGATGGCACGGTCTCAGGCTCGGGCCTGCTGGACTCGCTGCTGATATACGGCTTTGTCGACGCCGAGGATAATAAAGGCCCCGGAATAGGTCTGCGCTCGGGTGAGAACGTCGTGGAGTCAGGAGACACGGTGATCGTGGGGCAGAGGATAGAGGTGATGCTCTCAGATGACAGCGGCGTCGCCGTGAAGGGCAAGTCTGAGGCCTTCCCGAGTGTCTCGGTGGCCTTCGATGATGTCGAGAGGGTGAACCTGGCCGACAGCCTTTATGCCATGGGCTCGGATTTTACCCAGTCGCTGGCCTGGTTTGTGGTGCCCCAGATGGCGGGCGGCTCCCACAAGTTCAGCGTCACCGCGTTTGATAATCTCAATAACTCCAAGACGGAGGACTTCGATCTCATGGTCGGGCTAGGTGCGGCCGGGGCCGGAAACGTGGTTTACGTCTATCCAAATCCGTCACCCGGCACATGTTATATCGTGTGGGAGTACGAGAATGACGAAGATGTAGAGATAGAAGCGACGATATATACCTTATCCGGAAGGAAGATTTGGACGGGTTCGACATCGGGCCGCGGTTCATATCATCTAATAGAATGGGATGGAAATGATCTTGTTGGCGACGCGGTGGCCAACGGCACCTACCTGGTTGTCGTCGAGGCCAGTGCGCCCTCAGATCCTTCTTTCGGTACAAGTGACAAGATTGCAATCGTTCGTGCAAGGTAAGGGAGGTTGGACTTAATGCGGTGTAAAGCGACAATCCTGCTGATGATGTTCCTGTTGATGGGATTCACGGAGGCCATGGCCGTAGGTGAAGCGGCCGCGCCCTCGCTCATCATCTCACCTTCTGCGAGAGCCTGGGGCCTTGGGCAGTCATATGTCGCGATAGCGGACGATGCAACGGCTATGTACTGGAATCCCGGGGGACTTGGCTTTCTCGAGGGAAGCCATGTCTCGTTGACCCACAGCCAGTTGATTCCCATGCTGGCCCCCGACGTCTACTACGAGTCGCTCAACTTTGCCCACAATATAGAGAACATAGGGACGCTCGGCATCAATGCAATCTACCTGACCTATGGCGAGTGGTGGGAGACGACATCATCGGGGGAGCAGGTCGAAAAGCATACCAGCTATGAGTTCGCCATAGGAGGCTACTATGCCTTCATGCTCAATGACAATAACTCCCTGGGTGTGGGCTTAAAGATAATCCGCGTGTTTCTGGCACCGGCTACCGAGCAGACGGGATTCGTCGAGGGTGCCGGCTGGAGTTTCGCGGCGGATTTCGGTTTCCTGGGCAAGGTGGGGGACAGACTCTCCTACGGCATCGCGCTCCAGAACCTGGGTCCCGACATGAGTTTCGTGAGCAAGGAAGAGTCGGCACCGCTTCCGCGTACGCTGCGTGGCGGCATTGCCTACAAGCCCTTCTTGTCTGACACCTACTCGAGCGTCATCTCGGCAGAGGTCACCAAGGCGCTGATCGGTCTGGATGAGATATATAGCGAGGGCAAGTTC
>JAUVJV010000048.1 GCA_030592245.1 Candidatus Eiseniibacteriota bacterium | reverse complement strand
GCCCTTCCTTAAAGCCCCTGGGTTCTATCGAGTGAGCTTTTTGCCCTTGAACTTGAAGGTCACACCGTGTTCGGGGTATACCCACCTCTCGACCACGGTTCCCATCACTTCTTCTCTATACTTGCCGGAAGGATGACCATAGAGCTCGTATATCCTGGCTTTGTCGCCCTCCAGGCCCTCGATCCAGTTGGTTCTCCGCTCAACCTTACGTTCGTGTTTGCTTCGAACGAGCTTCTTGGTTTCATCCTCAGGCGGGTCCGTGTCCTGCTCGGTCTCCTTCTCTGTCGTGGTCCGGTCTCCAGCATATGCGGCGTGGTCCGGGGTATTGAAGACCGTACTGGTTGCGGGACTGAGGAACAGAGCCAGGACTAGCACGATTATTATAGTTGCCAGATATCTCATGCATACCCTCCGCGAAGGCGATTATCCTGCCATACTCAGTTTCTCGGCACATGAGACCCTGGTCTTAACCCGATAAGCTGATCATTGTACGGGCGGATGCATGCGAGTAGAGGCTAGAACCTGTGAGACAGGGCCGGGACAGGCCCCGTGTCCTTGACGCTCGGTACCAGGCTGAAACCTGCCCTGGCAACTGGAAGTCGAATTCCACGCCCCCGGGACTTGTGCTATGCTCTGGCCTGGACTGAATCACGACAGGGAGAAACTGTGGAATTCAACAATGTCTATGGGGATTCTCAACGGGCCGAAGCCTATGCAAAGCTCGAGTTTCCCGGAACCTACTATCTGGCATATCGTGACATCCCGGAGCTCATTTCCGGACACGTCAAAGGGACAAGGGCGCTTGACTTCGGGTGCGGCACCGGTCGCTCCACCAGGTTCCTCAGGGCGCTGGGATTTCACGCCACCGGCATTGATATCTCGGAGGATATGCTCAAGCAGGCGCGTGAGCTGGACCCGGAAGGGGAATACTACCTTGTTGAGGATGGGAGCCTGAGCCCGGTCCGGAATGAGGCATATGACCTGGTGCTCTCAGCATTCACCTTCGACAATATTCCCACAATGGAGAAAAAGGTCAGTCTCTTCGATCAATTGAGGGAACTGCTTGTCGACAAAGGCAAGATCCTCAGCCTGGTCTCATCACCTGAGATCTATACCCACGAATGGGCTTCCTTCAGTACCAGGGACTTCCCCGAGAACCGCCTTGCCCGCAGCGGTGACAAGGTGAAGATAGTAATGACAGATGTCGAGGACCGCAGACCGGTGGAGGATATCATCTGGTCAGAGGAAGACTACGTAATAGCCTACCGGCAAGCCGGCCTGGAAATTGCGCAGAAGACTAAGCCGCTGGCAAAGACAAGCGAACCCTATCAGTGGGTTAATGAGACCACCATCGCTCCCTGGACAATCTACGTTCTGAAGAAACACATTCAGCAATAGTGCTGAGATGTCAGGCAGCAATACAGCTGAGGCGTCAGGCGGCAATAGTGCTGAGATGCCGGGTTGCGTCTTCGAACCCCACTTCGGAAACCAGGCTCTCGCTCTCGTCATAATAGGGACGCAGCTGTCGCCACCTTGTCTCTTCCTGTTCCCACACCCGGCCGCACTGTGCCTTGTCAGGACCCTCCCTTTGGTGTAGGCTTCTGCCTGGCAATACACACACCTCCGGAGCAGATAGATGAAGGCATCCATGCGGAAGTTCCAGGACGAGAACGACTACTGGAAGGTCCGGCAGTTCCTGCGCGAAGTGTTTCTTCTGAACAATCGCAGAGAGCTGAGCTGGCAGGTCTATCGCTTCGATTACTGCAGGTGGCACGCCTGGGCCAATATCAGGCACTACCGGATCGAAGATGTATTGTTCATCTGGGAGAGGCCCGACGGGAGGATCGTCGGGGTGCTGAACCCGGAAGGCAGAAACGGCGTGTTCCTTCATGTACATCCCGAGCTCCGCACGCCGGGTCTCGAGGCCGAGATGATAACGGTGGCCGAAGAGAACCTTGTCCTGGAATCACCCAGCGGCCCGCGCATCCTCTGCATCTGGGCCAATGAGCACGATGAGATGCGCAAGGAGACCCTCATTCACTGGGGCTACACCCGGGGGGAGAAGCCCGAGTATCAGCGAAGGCGCGACATGTCCATACCTATCACCGGTGTCCGCGCGGCCAGGGGCTACACCGTAAGACCCCTGGGCGGGGCCGATGAGCTGCCGGCCAGAAGCTGGGTATCATGGAGGGCATTTCATCCGGATGATCCTGATGAAGACTATGAAGGTCACGACTGGTATCTCAATGTCCAGCGCGCTCCTCTCTATCGCCGCGATCTCGACATTGTCGCCGTCGCCTCCGACGGGGAATTCGCATCATTCTGCACCGTATGGTTTGACGACGTGACCAGGACTGGAGCCTTCGAACCTGTCGGGACCGTCCCCGAGCATCAACGCCGGGGACTCGGCCGGGCCGTTATGACCGAGGGCCTCAACAGGCTTCAGTACCTCGGAGCAACCCTGGCCTATGTCGGCGGTTTCACGCCCGAGGCCAATGCCCTGTATTCCTCGGTGGGCTTCAAAGACTATGATTTATGCGAGCCCTGGACCAAAGAGGTCTAGCGCACTGACTGGCATAGCGAAACCAAACCCCCGGACCCTGGCCCTGCTTGCCCTCCTCGGAGGGGTTGTGATCCTCGGCTTTGCGGCGATCTTCGTCAAGTGGTCTGGTGCTCCCGGACCTGTCACCGCCCTTTACAGGATGCTCATCGGGGCAGCAGCCATCACGCCGATTTATCTGCTAAGGCATCGATCCACACTCAGATCGCTCCCAAGGCGAGGCGTGTTCATGGCCGTGCTGGGAGGATCTCTCTTCGGTTGCGATATGGCCATATGGATGACTGCCATAGGAATAAGCGGGGCCACGATGCCGACCCTGATGGCAAACACCGCACCGCTATGGGTCGGTATCGGTTCCATACTGATATTCCGGGAGCGCAAGGCCCCCGGCTTCTGGGTGGGCGTCGTCATCGCAATCATCGGAGTGGTTCTGGTGCTCGGGCACAACCTGAGGGCGACAGATGGATTGGGCAGGGGGATGATAATGGGCCTGGTTGCGGCCCTCTTCTATGCGAGCTTCCACCTGGCTACCCAGGTGGGCAGGCGCCATATGGATACCCTGTCATACCTGTGGATAAGCACGCTAAGCGCCGCGGGCGCCCTCTTGATCATAAACGCCATCATGCGAAGTCCCCTCACCGGTTTCAGCTCAAAAACGTATCTGAGCTTCATCGCGCTGGGCATCCTGGTCCAGTTCCTGGGCTGGCTTCTCATAAACTTCGCCCAGGGCTATCTCAGGGCATCGATCATTGCACCGGTTCTGCTGGTCCAACCGGTCCTCACCGCCCTCCTCGCCGTGCCTTTACTGGGAGAGCACTTCACATCCTGGCACATCGCGGGTGGCCTGGCTGTACTCGCAGGCGTGTACATAGTACTATGGAGCCGCAATAGGGTGCTCAGCCTCCAGGGAGAGCGAGAATGAGGAACTTTCTGACCATAGTCCTGGTGCTCACGTTTGTTTCCGCCGGCTTCTGCGCGGACAGGCTGCCGACCAGCACTACCATAACCGCCAAGCCGGCTGAAGACTCCGGGTTCTCCTGGCCGTATTACCTCTATATTCCGCTGACCGCTGAAGAGAAGGCCGCGGCCGGGGACATCCTTCACCTGCTTATCTCCACAAACAATACCGGGCGCACCACGGACGACTACATTGAGCACGAGACTGCCGCCATGAAATTGATCTCCATGGTAGCCACGCCGGGCTACAATCTTGGCTGTCCCTGCCTGGTCCCCGTGTTTCCACGACCCGCCACACAAGACTCAATCTATACCCATGCCCTCGACCGGGATTGCCTGACGACCGGTGTCGATGGCCTCGAGAGGCTTGACCTGCAACTCATAGCCATGATTGAGGATGCGAGAAGCCGGCTTAAGGACCGAGGATGGAAGGTATCCCACAAGGTGCTGATCGCCGGATTTTCCGCGAGCGGCATGTTCGCCAACCGGTTTACTGTTCTTCACCCCGACCATGTCCTGGCTGCCGCAGTCGGCGCACCCGGAGGATGGCCCATCGCGCCGGTCAAACAGTGGCAGGGGCACGCGCTTCCCTATCCCGTCGGAGTCGATGATCTTTCTGCACTCGCGGGCCAGGATTTCAAGGAGAAGGCCTACAGAGAAGTCCCGCACTTCTTCTTCATGGGCGGCAAGGATGAGAACGACTCGGTAGTTTTCCGGGATGGTTACAGGGAAATGGACCAAGCTCTTGTGCTTGACCTCTTCGGTGAGACGCCCAGGGAGCGCTGGTACATCGCCGAGAAGATCTATGAGTTCATGGGCGCACGGGCCGAGTTTCGCCTTTACCCGGATGCCGGCCACGAGATCTCAGAGAGAATGAATGAAGACATGAGCCGTTTCTTCATGAAGGTTCTGGCCGAATCAACAGGGAAGCCGTGAGACAGATTCGGAGCTGAGTCTCGATCCGGCTTTAGCGGGCATGGCCTGGGCGGCCATCATCGCCATGGCGGTTGTCGGCGGACTGCTCACCGTAATCCCGTTCTGGCGCATCCTCACAAAGGCAGGCCCGCCGGGACCTCTGTCGCTCCTCATGCTGGTCCCTGTCGCCAACATAATCCTCCCGTTTTACGTCGCATTCACCGAGTGGCCCGCGCTCAGGAATAGCCGCGGCGGAACGCATCTACAGGGTGCATCAGATGAATCTTTCTACCAAGTGGTGGCTTAACCACGGGCCTCACATTTCCAGCAACTCAAGGCCACCCGTATGCTGGTTTCTTCGCTGTACCCACGTCTAACTGAACAGGCGCAGTTCATTGAAAGGAGGCTCAACATGAGACAGAGAACCGTTGCCCTGTTCCTGGTTGTGATCACCCTGGGGATGCTGATTACCCCCATATCCGTGCTTTCCAAGGAATACGTGGTGATGATAAGCCGTAATATCAACCTTCGCACCGGCCCAGGCACCGACAGGCTAATAATAGGCCGGGCGTGGAAGGGGGACATCTTCGAGATGGTGGATGAGGCGGGCAACTGGTACGAGATCCTGATGTTCTCAGGTGACTACCGCTACGTCAGCAAGTCCTGGGCCGCACGGCTGACCGGTGACGACCTGCTACCGGGCCATAGTATGACGCCACCATCAGATGGCGACCGGCTCAACTCGCTCTACCTGGATATCGTGCATGCGAGGGAACGTGCGGGAAGAGAGGCCGACGAGATCATCCCGCCGCTCGAAAATGAGAACCGAAACAAGGCACTCCGCAATATTCTTGAGGACAGACACATCCTTGAGGTCATGCAGATATACTCGGTGCAACCCGCACTCTACTGTGAAATCGTCAACGAGATCGGCGGGGGCGGTGATTGTGAGACGTATTTTACGGCGAGTCGATGAGTTGATGGAGCATCGATCAACGATGAGGCCGGGAAAAGCATGCGAGGGGAAAGGGGACAGCCACCCTGCTCACAGTAGTCGCAGGTGTCTGTTCCCTTTTTCTGCTTCTGCTTCTTCTACTCTTCATAGCCTTCCGGCCTCAGCCAGTGATCGGTGAAAATCATCTTGGCGCGGAAGTGCTTCTTGATGAACAGGATGCCGCCTGTGGCGTCCACGATCATCTTTCCCACAACGAGCGTGTCCGGAGCGGAATAGATGTACTCCATCGTGGTGACCATTCGCTTCACGCGCTTGGGCAGCGGGTCGGTGGTGTATTCAATCCTGACCGGCACGGCTGTCGCGATATCAAACCAGGCTTTCCCTATGACCTCCTCATCGTCCTTGTCCGCGGGGAGCTTTACGAACCTGTACACGGCGAGGTCTTTTCCGTCCGCCGTTTCGGTCTCTTCGAGGCGCTCTATGAACATCCTGTCCTGAGAGTCGGCATCGAAGGGACTGTATCCCTCAGGATTGATACCGTCTGAGTCCTCGTCTTCCTCCTCTTGTCTCTCCCGTTCCTTGGCCCGTTCCTCCTCCGTGATATCTTCCCCGTCTTTGATCACCTTGACCGACTCATACTCGATTTCGCCGTCGTCGCGCAGGCAAAGCTTCCCCCAGCTGTGACGGTACTTGTCTTCATCCTTGGGTTTCCCGTGCTTGTCCATTTCCTGCATGTAACTCTCTATGGTCCCGGGGACCAGATCCTTGCTCTCCTCTGAGAGATTCACCGCCCTGAGCCACAGGGAGTCCGCCGGTGTATCCGCGCTTGCTGGAAGGGGAAGGCCCAAAGCAAGCACGGTCAGCAGCATTGAGAAAACAAGTGAGCACTTTCTCATCGTAGTCCTTTCTTCAGACTAAAGCGGCCAGGCCACATTGTGCCCGCCCCGCCCAATATATTACACACATTCCCGCGTGGCAAGGTTCCAGGCCTCGCCGGGGCCGATGCCATCCAGATCCAATAGCTGTGCCCAAAGATCCTCCCCCAAAAACACCAACTCACCCAAGCACCCCGGGGGGTCACCTTGTCTCTTCCTAACCTCAATAATGTGGCTTGCGAGTTTGAATCCGGAGTCCCGATATGGTATAATGACTATACGCAAGATATCTAACATGGCGAGCTCTGCGGCTGCCCGGATCACTGGTGCACGGCGGGCTGCAGGCTTCAATTTCGGCAGGGGGTATTTGTGATCTCAAAGATTAAGCGGTTCCCGCTCGACAGGCGGCCGGCAATTGCAATAGCCATAGCGCTGACCATCATCCTGGGTACCGGAGCGACAGCACTTGCACAGGGCGATTGGAACGATGTCAGTGTGTCCGATAGCGTCGTGGTTTTCGGGGTAGTCAGCACGGGCCTCATAGACTCCGCCGTCATAACTGTGACCAATAATCTCCCGGTTCCTGTCAGCATCACGGCGGCGGACTTCGAGGAGGACGTGTTCTCCGCGGCAGTGGTCAACCAGGCTCTTCCGATACCCGCCTCCGGAACCAGGGAGGTCCGGATCTATTTCGAAACTGAGCAGAATGTCGATTACACGGACTTTCTCCGCCTGGAACTGGATGACGGCGTGCGGTCCTTGATCGTGGAAGTGTCGGCTCAGGCCGACCACCCCGGCACGTACTATGACGGCACCCAGAACAAGTGGGCGGAGGAACTCAAGACCATCCTGACCAATCTGATCGACGGTCACACCTCCCTCGGCTATACCACCGCCCGTGATCGGATGTATGGCAGCATCGATAATGATGATACCTGCTTGGAGTGCCCGACGACGGGCTGTGTCGAGTGTATCTACACGGGAAGAATCGGCTGCTTCAACACCCGGGCCGGTGCGACTGCCAATAGCTTTAACTGCGAGCACACCTGGCCGCAGAGCTTCTTCAGTGAGGCGGAGCCCATGAGGTCGGATCTCTTTCAGATCAGCCCCTCGGACATAACCGCCAATACCAACCGCGGCAGCCTGGACTTTGGAGTGGTGGTTTCATCTTCCTGGAGCCAGGGCGGGTCGAAGATGGGCACGGACTCAACCGGCCAGACCGTATTTGAACCCCGGGACGTACACAAGGGCAATATCGCCCGCGGGCACTTCTATTTCATCATTCGTTACGATGGGAGCTATGTCGGCTATGCCAATCCTTCCAAGATGGAGGCCCACTTCCGGAACTGGCACGTCTCGGACCCGGTGGATTCCGCTGGGCAGCAGAGGAACGAAGATGTCTACGCCCAGCAGAACAACCGGAATCCTTTCATCGATCACCCGGCATTCGCGGACCGGATATCGAGCTTCTTCGGCACTGCCGTCCGGGTATTGGAGCCGGAGATTGCCGTGAGCCCCCTCGGGGTTGATCTCGATACCATTGACTACGACACCACGGCCTACCACTATATCGCGGTGATAAACACCGGTACCGATACGCTGAATGTCTCATCAATCGTCTCGACTGATCCTGATTTTGCGCTCAGCAGCTCCGGAATGATCCTTCCACCTGATACCTATGACTACGTGAGGGTCAGCTATCAGTCTGGACATGTTGACCGCCTGGATTCGACACTGGTCCAAATCTCAAGCGACGATAGCGATGAGGGACTTGTCGAGGTTCCTGTTACAGTCCTGGTGGGTAGCCTCTCCGGTATCGCTGGTGGCGATGACGGTGCCCCACCCCTTGCCATTCTGCGCAACTATCCGAATCCGTTCAGCGGCGAGACCACTTTTGCCTTCCATCTGGCCCGCCAGGCTGTCGTCGATCTGGAGATCTACAATGTGGAGGGCCGCCTGGTAACTGCTCTCCTCCGCGGCCGGACGCTAGCCAAGGGCTTGCGCCACCTTCCCTACGATGGAGAGGCGCTCCCGTCCGGCGTCTACTTCTGCCGGCTCCGGGCTGACGACCTGACTCTTACCCGCCGCGTGCTCCACATAGGAGGCTGTTCGGCCCAGTAGCGGCAAGTTCTCACAGAGTGAGGTCTACCACGCTTCGGGGAATGGTATTATCCGGTCGGGTCTGCAAGCCTGCCGATGAAGAGTATGCTCCCTGACTTGTTGTCCCGGATCATGAACAGGAACGGATGAACCGCCCGGAACTGCTTGGGAGATAGCTCCTTTGCCATGACCACGGCAGTGCCGGCGGCAGCCTCGGTTCCCTCTTCGGCCACCTCGACGAGCGCCTTGTGGGCTACCGCACTTATGAAAAGGCCCTTTTTGCCTGTCATCCCCGAGAAATCTGCCAGGCCCATGTCAAAGGCATCCGTCATACCCATGCTTTCGAGGGTATCGTTCAATAGCAGGTCTGAGACTACTTTGAACCTGGGCAGGCTTACGTTCAGGTCTTCCTCGCGAAGCTGGCGCAGCCATATCCTCAGTGATTTCAGCGTCAGGAAGCGCTCGGCGCCAGCCAGGCCGGTCCGCTCCTTGGGAAGGAGCACAATCATTGAAAGGTTTCCTCCCACATACGGGAGGTCGAGAATCCGCAGCGCGCTGGTCTCGGTGTATCTGAACCGCCCGGTCTGGTGCATCATGTCAGCCATCACCGATGAGTCCGGAGCGACCCAGAACGGTTCTTCCCAGGTCTTCTTGCTGTCAAACTTGCTGGCCCAGCCTCCGTTGAAGTAGATGGCGTTTGAAAGCACCAGCATCGTTGCCTCATCGAGCATTCCGGGCTCCATCAGGTTCGTGATCTTCCCATTGGTCTCATCCGAGGCCCAGGCATTTATCTCTTCGAGCGCACTCCCGGGATTGCCGGCGAAATCCACGGACTTAAGCTCCGCCCCGTAGTACCTTTTCCCCGAAGAGACAAAGTCATCCAGGAACTCCTCATCTTTCTGACCCCACAGCGCGTTCGCCACGTTCAGCTCAATATCCCCGGATGCGCCACGTCCCTTAAGATCCTCATTAAGCGAGCCGAAAGCCTCCCGGAGATACCGGTTCTCAAGTGTGAAATGAAGCGCTTCCGCCATCTGGGTTGCCGTGTTGCCCCGTGCCCCTCCATAGGTCAATGCAAGCGCCGACGAAATGCTGTAGGGCGAGATGAAGAGGTTGCCCGGCTTCTTCCTCAGTGCCTGGTACAGATCCAGTGCAAAGGCGGCGTTTCCGGAAGAGAGTTCTCGCGTGGTGTCGACCTCCGGGGTCCCGGGCTCCTGGCCATGACAGACCAGCGGAGTAAGAACAAAGGTCGCCAGCGTAAACAGGATAGTTAAGGTTCTGGACCAGCGCATCGT
>JAUVJV010000110.1 GCA_030592245.1 Candidatus Eiseniibacteriota bacterium | reverse complement strand
CCGATGCCCGCCGAACGCCTGAGATCATTCATCAGGTTCTGGACCAGCGGGTTCCTTTGGACTCCCACGACGAACTTCATCGGGTAACCCAGTAATACCAGGATGCTCCCCATCAATTCCCAGCTGCCGAAGTGACCGGTAACGAGGATCGCACCCCTGTCGCCTTTGAGGGCTCTGTCGAGATGTTCGAGCCCGTCCAGGCGAATGTACCTGTCCACATAGTCCCGGGTAATTGTGGGAGCCCTGACAAACTCGGCGATCGCCATCCCGAAGTGCATATAGGAGCGGCGCCCAATGTCCTCAAGTTCCTCTCCCGCCTGCCCACCCCCGAGGCGCGCGGCAAGATTGGACATCGTCACCTTGCGGCGAAATCCGATCATATCAAAGGTGACCCTTCCCAAAAATCCGGTGAGCCATACCGCGGCACGGGCAGGCAAAAGGCGCGTCCCTATGACGAAGACGACAATGCACAGATGCTCGAGCCAGTCCTGTAGGGTAGCCCGCCTCATGCCAGAAGTCTCGCCAGGCGGCTCATCCGGGTTCCCACCGCGAAGTGAGGACAGGCCTCGTGGCAGCAGAGGCAGGAAACGCAGAGACTATGGTCGACCGATGCGCAGCCTGCCTCCAGCGCCATCGCGCCTGCCGCGCACACCCGTACACAGTCCCCACAACCTGTGCATGCGTCCTCATCGATGACCGGCAGTACCCACACCAATCGCCGCAAGAGGCCGGCGGCGATGCCGGGAATCAGTTTGAATTTCCAGTTGCCGGGCACCTTGAAATCACTGACGGCAATATCCTCAGGCCTCAGCAAGGGGAAGATCATGGAATCGGCTGAGGCCGTGCCCAGGTTACGGCGCAGCGCTTCACGGGTTGTGGGAACCCTTTCCGGGTCGATACCGATTATGCGGCTCAAGCAGGCATCAAGCGCGACGCAGTCTCTGGCAGCCGCGATGAAGTTGAGCCTGCGCAGGCTGCCCGAAGAGGGACCATCACCTTCCATCGCCTCCACGGCATCCACGAGGGTCACCCAGGGCCGTACCAGGGAGAATACGTCGACCAATGCCTTGCTCATCGCGTCGGGCCGCGGATGCTCAAGGTGCAGTGTCGACTTCTGAAAACCAGGCACGCAACCGAACACGTTCTTGATTGCGGCGGTGATCAGCGTGAGAACGTGGGTCTTCAGCTTGGGAACGCTGACCACGAGATCATACTCAAGTAGCGCCCTGGCGATGGGATAGTCTCTTCCATCCACGTTGCGCATAATGCAGCCCGAAGCTTCGAAGTTGACCAGGGGCACCCCCCTTGCCTCACACAATTCAAGCATGCCGGTCTTGTCCCACACTCTCTTCACACCGCGCACCGCTCCCGCGGGGCTGTCCCCAACTGCGACCTTCGCACCATGTTTGCGGAAGAAATCCACGGCTCCTCCCACCACAGCAGGGTGAGTGGTCACCCCCCGTTCAGGTTCGCGCGCGGAAAGGAGGTTTGGCTTGATGAGCACCCTCTTGCCGGAGATGAGTGCAACATCATCGCCCAGTACACTCGATAGAGCGCTCTCCACCGCCTGCTCAATCCCGGGGCTCCGGTAGGACGGGCTCTCTGCAAGGGCGACGACAGGCATCAGAGCAGTGTCTCCTTCACATAGAACTTGCCCGGCATCGACCTGGCAAGACCTTTGGCCTCAAGCATAAGCAGAAGACCCAGGGTGAGGTGAGCTTCCATACCGAGCGATCGCGAGATTTCATCAACATGAACCGGCTTGTCCGAAAGCAGGTCCATCGCCGTCTGCTCTTCCGCCGTCAGGCCGGGATCGCTGCGCCCGGGTGCCGGGGATCGCTCATGCCATGCGATCTGGGGTTCTATCTCTTCCAGAATGTCCTCCACCGACTCGACAAGCCTGGCCCCTTGCTTCAGCAGGCGATTGGTGCCCCTGCTCCCGGGAATCCCGGGCGCCCCGGGCACCGCAAAGACGGAACGGTTCTGTTCCAGGGCGAAGCCCGCGGTAATGAGAGCCCCGCTCGTCTCGGCGGCCTCTACGACCACGGTACCCAAACTGAGGCCGCTTATTATCCTGTTTCTCCTGGGGAAATTCTGTCTCAGGGGCGGGGTCCCCGGTGGAAACTCGGTGATGAGCGCACCCAGGCCGCAAATGCCCCGGGCCAGTCCTTCATTCTCAGGCGGGTACATCACATCGATACCGCAACCCATAACGGCTATGGTTCGTCCGCCGGCCTCAAGGGCGCCCTTGTGAGCCGCCGTGTCTATTCCCCGTGCAAGGCCACTGACCACGATCAGTCCTCTGCTGGCAAGTTCCCCTGCCAGGTATGAAGCCAGCTTCCGGCCACCCAGGCTGGCCCGCCTGGAGCCCACTATAGCTATAGCACCGGGCGTCATGTCGTCAAGCGATCCCTTATAGAACAGCAGTGGAGGAGGAACCGGGGTTTCCTTAAGCAGAGGTGGATATCCAGGGTCAGCGAGCGTGACGATTCGGGCGCCGGCGGCGGCGACCTGGCCGGAGACTTCCCTCGCCTCCGGCATCGACTGCTCAAGGACCTGCCGCTGTTCTGTCCCCAGGCCCAACCTCATGGCCAGATTACCTGCGTCGACTCCTGTTATGTCTATCCCGGAAGATCCGGATAGAAAGGAGACGATTCTCTTCCTGGGCAGGATTCCCGAAAGAACTAGTGACAGCAGGAGCTCATGGCTTTTTCCCTTCCTCATCATCATCCCCCTCCCCGTCCACATCATCCGCATTCAACTCATCGAGCAAGCCTACCATGCGCCCCACCAGGTCCTTAAGCCCGTACCCGGTTACCGCTGAGATGGGAAAGAACTTCGCTTCCCGCTTAAGCGCCCTGACCTCGGACTCAGGTAACAGATCGACCTTGTTGAGCGCCACCACGTAAGGCTTATCAGTCAGGTCTACATCATAAAGGCGAAGCTCCCGGCGAAGGCTCTCCAGCTCTCCTTCAGAGTCCGCGCAAGAGGCGTCCAGCATGCAGACCAGTACCTTCGTCCTTTCGATGTGGCGGAGGAACTCGTGCCCGAGTCCCTTGCCCGAGTGGGCTCCCTCGATCAGGCCGGGTATGTCGGCCAGAACGACGCTACGGTCATGGTAGTCCAGGACGCCGAGGTGGGGTCGTAGCGTTGTAAACGGATAAGCGCCCACCTTGGGTCTTGCCCTCGTCAGCGTGGCGAGCAGCGTCGACTTGCCGGCATTGGGCTTTCCCACCAGCCCTATGTCCGCAATCAGCTTGAGCTCGAGTATGATGCGGCGCTCTTCACCCGGAGATCCTTCCTCGGCCCTCCTCGGTGCCCTGTCAGACGGCGTGGCAAACATGGCGTTTCCCCTTCCACCACGTCCGCCTCTTGCTATTATCACCTCGTCCTTTTCCACCATATCATACAACAGGCTGCCATCGATAGCATCCAGTACCACGGTGCCGGGAGGCACCCTCACAATGACCGGCTTTCCCCTGCGGCCCTGCTGGTCCTTTCCCTTCCCGTGAACACCCCTCGCCGCCTTGACTATCCTCTTGTACCTGTAATCCAGGAGAGTACTCAGATGAGGATCCGAACGGAGAATAACATCGCCCCCTCGTCCCCCATTGCCGCCATCGGGACCGCCCCTGGGAACAAACTTCTCTCTTCTGAAGCTCACGCAGCCATTGCCACCGTCACCGGCGATCACCTGTATCTCGGCGATATCGATGAACTGCGAAAATGCCCTGCTCTGTCTTCTCACGATCTGCTTATCACCTTACCTGGATTGATCAGGGACTGAGGGTCAAATGCGCGCTTGATGTCACCCTGTAACCGGATTCCGTCGGGACCCAGCTGGTCCGGCAGGTACTCCATCTTGGTTATGCCGATCCCATGCTCACCGCTTATGGTCCCGTCAAGTTTCATCGTCACCTCGAAGAGCTCGGTCACCATGGCCTCAGCCCTTCTCACCTCGTCCCTGTTTCGCCGGTCCAGCATCACGTTCACATGCAGGTTACCGTCGCCGGCATGCCCGAACGTTGGTACCAGGAGACTGTATTTCCTGGCCAGCTTGCCCACCGCCTCCACCAGGGCGGGCAGGCTCGAGCGTGGGACACATACGTCCTCATTCATCTTGTTGGGAGCCAGGCGCGCCAGCGATGGGGATATCGATCTCCTCATCTTCCACAGGTCGTCCCTCTCCCGGTCGGACTCCGCGGTCCTGTAGCCCATGGCCCTGGCCTCCTTGAGCACTCCCTCCACGACCGACATATTCTCCCCGGCCTCACCACTCCTGCCGTCGGTTTCAATGAGAAGCGTGCAGCCCGCACCCTCAGGGATATCAACTTCGACAAACTGAGTGATGCATCCCATGGCCACCGCATCAATCAGCTCCACCGCCGCCGGGACAACACCGGATGCCAGTATCATGCTCACCGCGGTGGCGGCACCGACGGGGTCGGCGAAGAAAGCGAGCACCGTGCGCAGCGAACGGGGCCTCTCCAGGAGCCGCAGCCGGATCTGGGTCATGAAACCGAGCGTGCCCTCACTGCCGGCCATTAGGGTCCCGAGGGGATCCCATAGGCGGCCCGTCGCCGTGGGATCAGCCGCCTCCACCACCGATCCATCCCAGGCTATGAACTCGACACCGGTCACATAATTACGGGTGACCCCGTACTTGAGCGCCCTCGGCCCCCCGGCGTCCTGGGCGACATTCCCTCCGATGGTCGCAACCTCAAGACTCGATGGGTCCGGAGGAAACATCAGTCCATGTTTCGCGACCTCTCTCTGCAGCACCCCGTTCACAACGCCTGACTGCACAACGGCGGTCTTCTGTCCCACATCGATGTCAAGGATTCTGTTGAACTTCTCCGTGGAAATCACTACTCCACCATCCAGCGGCACTGTGCCGCCCGCGAAACCGGTTCCGGCGCCCCTCGGAATCATCTTCAGCTCGAAACGGTGGCACATCGCAATGATGGTCCTGATTTCGTCCGTCGATTCCGGAAACGCGACCGCAGTGGGCAATGATCTCATATTGGTGGCATCGAACGCGTAGCAGGTCAGGGTCTCAGGATCCGTGAGGACCTTGTCCGACCCGATCTTGCGGCGAATGCATGCCGTGGCTTTCTTTGCCTGATTCCCGGGCATCACCTAAGCGCCTTCCCCCACTGCGCCTTCCGCGCCCGCCTGAGCGGCCGTCATCGCTATCACGTCGACCACGTCATCCACCGAACATCCTCTCGACAGATCGCTGGCAGGCCTGGCAAGTCCCTGAATCAGAGGACCGCAGGCCTTGGCGCCCGCTAGCCTCTCCACCAGCTTATACCCGATATTGGCCGCATCCAGATCCGGGAAGACAAGCACATTGGCGCGACCGGCGACCTCGCTGTCGGGCGCCTTCTTGCTGGCCACACCGGGCATGATTGCGGCATCCGCCTGCATTTCGCCATCGATCTTAAGATCCGGTCTGAGCTTGCGCGCCCTCTCAGTCGCCTCTACGACCTTGTCAATGTCCGGGTGAGAGGCGCTTCCCCTGGTCGAGAAGGAAAGCATGGCAACACGGGGTTCATCCCCGGTAAGTCCCCGGTATGTGGTTGCCGCCGCGATCGCGATGGCTGCCAGCTCGACAGGATCGGGATTCGGCATGACGCTGGGATCGGCGAACACGAATGCCCGCTCTTCACCACCCGGGAACGGGACAATCATCAGAAAAGCGCTGGATACGACGCTGACCCCGGGAGCTACCCCGATCGAGTGGATGAGCGCCCGGAGCACGCCGGAAGTTGCCGTGGCCGCTCCGGCCACGAAGCCGTCGCCATCCCCGGCCGCGACCTTGAGTGCCCCGAAGTACATGGGATCAAGAGAGAGGTCTCGCGCCTCCGCCTCCGTCACGTCCTTGTGTTTCCTTCGCTCGAACAGCAGCCGTGAATAGGCCTCAAGGCGCTCGCTCGTCCGGGGTTCCTCGATGGTGACCCCGTCGAGATTGAGACCGAGTTGCCCGGCCAGGCTGCCTATGGCATCACGCTGTCCGATGAGCACCGGCCTGGCCAGCGCCTCCTTAGCGGCTACATCCGCAGCCCGGACGATACGTTCATCACGAGCCTCAGGCAGCACTATGGTGGCACGGGTGGATCTAGCTCTATCCCGGATCGAGAGCATGGTTTTCATTGCGGATTCTCCTGCTAGGATGTCTTGCGCATCTGCTCGAACTTGGTAACGACAATCCCGGGGACAAACTGGGAGATATCGCCGCCGGCCGATGCAATCTCCTTTATCAAAGTCGAGCTGAGATAAGTATACTCCTCACTGGGCATCAGGAAGACGGTTTCCAGTTCACGGTCGAGCCGCCTGTTCATCAAAGCCATCTGGAATTCATACTCGAAATCCGAGACCACGCGAAGCCCACGGATCATAGCTGTCGCGCCCCTCTCCCTCGCGAATTCGACCAGGAGTCCGGTGAAGGGAATGACCTCGATGCCATCCATGCCGGGAGTGGCGGATCGGAGCATCTCCACACGGTCTTCCAGGCTGAAAAGGGTGTCCTTCGGGCTAGCGCCGGCGACGGCCACGATGATCCTGTCGAAGACCTCCAGGCTCCTCTTGAGGATATCGAGATGACCGTTGGTTACAGGATCGAAGGTGCCTGCATAGATACCCGTTTTCAAGACGTTCCCCCCTCGCGTCGCAGGAAACGGACAATGCTCTCTCCGAACTTGCGCCTTTTGATCTCACCCAAGGCCTCGGGAATCACGGGATTCTCGCGCCAGTGGGTCCTGCAGATCACGATCGCTCCCGGTGAGAGAACCCGTGAGGTGGGAAGTCCGGCCAGAACGTCATCCATCTGTCCCGAGAGAAACGGAGGATCCACGAAGACCAGGTCAAATGGCTCACCCTGCCAGGACTTCACGAAGTCCAGCGAGCCCAGCCTGGTAATGCTGCAATCGTCCGAGATGCCGAGCTTCTTCACGTTCCGGTCGATCATCTCGACCGAACGCCTTGCGGCATCCACGAAGTGGGCCTTTCCCGCACCCCTGCTCAGGGCCTCTATACCAAGAGAGCCGCTTCCCGCGAAAAGGTCGAGAACCCTGGTGCCTTCAACGGAGTCGGCAAGT
>JAUVJV010000446.1 GCA_030592245.1 Candidatus Eiseniibacteriota bacterium | reverse complement strand
TTTGGGGAAGGCAACTTTGACGTCTACATAGTTAAGACAGATGCGGGCGGTGACCCCATCTGGACAAGAACATATGGCGGGACCGAGTATGATGACGGCTATTCCGTTTGCCAGACCGCTCCTGACAGCGGATATGTAGTTGCAGGATCAACCAGGTCATTTGGCGCGGGTATCTACGACGTCTATGTCTTAAAGACCGAACCTGTTTTGGCCGGCGTCACAGAGGAACTTGCCGGCGGGACGACCCTGATGCTCTCTGGCGGCGAGCCTAATCCTTTCACGGACAAAACCCTCATCAGGTATCGCCTGGGCGAACGTTCCAGGATCACAATAGCCGTGCACAATGTCCTTGGCCAGAGAGTGGCTACCCTCCTCGATGCCGTTCAGGGCCAGGGCCCACACGCTGTCACCTGGGACGGTGGGGATTCCCGCGGGTATGATCTTTCGCCAGGGATTTACTTCTGTTCGCTCCGGGCCGGGAACCGGGTTGTCACCCGGAAGATTGTCTTGATGCGTTAGAGTCACATCTCCACGGCAAAATCACTTCTCATAACCACGCTTTCAGAACAGGGTTCGAATCTCCCACACCTTGTGTTACAATGGCCGGGAGGTGAGAGATGCGGGTCTTACCAAGAGCAGGAATGTTTGCTATAGTCCTGATGCTATTCGCTTCAATCTCAGGATACTCGGCCCAGTCAGGGACAGGCTATCTGCCGCTGAGGGCTGATGATGTGACCTGGGACCCAGGATCCGATGAGGGGAAGCGCTTGAAGGAGCGACTGCGTCCGGAGCTGGAGACGCTCGTTGTTGCTCTGAAAGACTCTGGACTAACATTGGAAGAAAACGATATCGCAGTAGTCATGTGCTTAATAAGGCCTTTGCTGATTCTGTAGTGAGTGCATCTGAACTTGGAAGATACGTGAAAGAAGCTGGAGCGAGAAGACGCATGTAGTAATCTTGCTCCAAGCGGCGCATGAAGTGGATATGCGATCGGTCACCCGTGTACAATCAACGCGGAGGCAGAAGACTTGGTGAGGATATACACATTCACCATACTGGTCATCATCATGCTTTTCGCGGGTTCCGCGGTTAGCTCACCCAGTCCATATCCTTGGTTGGGGCAGTGCGATGAGAATGAGACCATAGCAGTCAGGATCGAAACACCCAGCGGGTTTGAGCGAGACAGCCTACCATCCGGCTGTTTTGGGTACTGGCTGAGGCACCTTCCACTCAAGCGTGGCAAGCCACCTGTAATGCTCTTTGATGGTCGGCGTAAGGGCAATCAGGACGCCCATGCAGCCGTCGTGGATATCGATGTCGGAACCAGCGATCTACAACAGTGTGCCGATGCAGTCATTCGGCTCCGCGCCGAGTATCTGTACTCACAGGCAAGGTACGAAGACATTCGCTTCAACTACACAAGCGGTGATGAGGCCAGCTTTAGCAGATGGATAGAAGGCTACAGGCCCGTCGTTCACCGTAATGAGGTTTCCTGGACCAGATCTGCGGATCGGGATTCCTCTCACAGCGCACTCAGAGAGTACCTGAGTTCGGTATTCACATATGCAGGATCTTATTCACTGAGCCTTGAACTCATACCGGTGAATGACGTAGATGACATTTCGGCCGGAGATGTCTTCATCCTGGGCGGTTTTCCCGGTCATGCGGTTATGGTGGTTGACATTGCCGTGAACCCTGCATCAGGCGAGAGGCTCTTTCTATTGGTGCAGAGTTATATGCCGGCGCAAGAGATACACCTGCTGAAAAACCCTATGGATGAAGACCTGAGCCCTTGGTATGACACTGATTTCAATAGTGTCCTTCACACGCCGGAGTGGGTCTTCGAGCCGTCCCAGCTCAAGCGCTGGGATTGACCTGAACTCAAGATGGGGAGCAGTCCACCAGCTGGCCCGGTACCGGTCATGCACCGCTGTGCTATCTGGATTCCTATATGGTGAACTTCCCGTTACGGTAGACCACCTTGCCGTCGGCTGTTATCTGGGCGTCCTTCTTCATGTCACAGATCATGTCCCAGTGCAGGGCGCTGTGGTTCTTGCCGCCCGCCTCGAGGATCGATGCGCCGACCGCCAGGTGACAGGTGCCTCCCAGCTTTTCATCGAAGAGGATGTTCTTAGAGAAGCGCTTGATATCATAGTTGGTGCCAATTGCGATCTCACCCACAAACCGGGAGCCCTTGTCGGTATCCAGCATGGCCTTCAGGAAATCTTCGTTCTTGCCGGCGCTTTCACCGACCACCTTGCCCTTCTTGAACTCGAGGCGGACATCCTCGACCTCGCGTCCCATATAGCAGGCGGGGAAGCTGAAGTGGATGTGCCCCTCTACCGTGCTCTCGATGGGGCTCGAGAAGATCTCGCCATCAGGGAAGTTCTCCGTACCCGCGCAGTTGATCCACTTGCGGCCCTTGAGACGCAGCTTAAGGTCGGTTCCCTTTGCCTGGAAGTGAAACCGGTCGAACCGGTTTAAGATCTTGATCAGGCGGGCCTGGTCCCGGGCCACCTTCTTCCAGTGCTTGATCGGATCGCCCTTGTCCACGTGGCCTGCCTTGTAGACAAAGTCCTCATACTCGGACAATGACATGCTGGCTTCCTGGGCGTCCGCCAGGGTCGGGAACTGTGTT
>JAUVJV010000419.1 GCA_030592245.1 Candidatus Eiseniibacteriota bacterium | reverse complement strand
GCCCAGCAGCGACCCGAGCGATATCGAAACAGAGATCGGACGTCATATCGGTGACCTGGTTGAAGATGGCTCGACGATTCAGCTCGGAATTGGCGGGATATCCAGCGCCGCTCTTAGAGCCATGGCAGGCAAGAGGGACCTGGGGGTGCATACCGAGATGGTATCGGATGAGATCGTCAAGGCCATCCATCAGGGCATCATAACAGGCAAAAGGAAGACCCTGCATCCCAACAAGGTGATTGCCACCTTCATGTTCGGTTCCAGAGAGGTCTACACATTTGCCCATGACAATCCTGTCTTCGAGCTTCATCCGGTGGACTACACCAATCATCCGGCCGTGATCGCCAAGAACGACAAGATGGTCGCCATCAACTCGGCCATCGAGGTGGACCTGACCGGGCAAGTCTGCTCGGATTCCATAGGCGCGAGGATATATTCCGGGTTCGGGGGGCAGGTTGATTTCATACGGGGCGCTGCCCAGTCGAAGGGCGGCAAACCCATCATCGCTCTGCCGGCGACGGCCAAGGAGGGCGGCCTGTCACGGATTGTCCCGTTTCTGAGTCCAGGGGCGGGCGTGGTCACGACCAGGGCGGACGTTCATTATGTGGTGACGGAACACGGGGTGGCCGACCTGCACGGCAAGAGCTTGAGAGACCGGGCGCTTGCCCTGATAGGCATTGCCGACCCTCGATTCCGTGACGACCTCGAGAGGTCCGCCAAGGAAAGGAAACTCATATAGGCTTCGGACGGGTCGGTTGGTGATAAGAGAAGCGTGAGACAGTAAGGTCCAGGGGGTGAACAGAGATGCCAGGTAAGGCCAGGATAATGGTGGTGGATGACGAATTGCCGGTCTGCCAGAGCGTATCCAAGGCTCTGGAGCGGGAAGACTACACAGTGGAGATGGCGCTGAGCGCCGAGGAGGCTCTCAAGAAAAGCAAGGCGTCGCCGTATGATGTCATAATCACGGACCTTATGATGCCGGGCCTGAGCGGCATGGACCTCCTGAAAGTGATTCAGGGGGAGGCCCCTGACACCAGGGTGATCATGATCACGGGGTATCCATCAATAGCGACTGCCGTGGAGGCGCTCAAGCGTGGGGCATTCGACTATATACCCAAGCCATTCACGCCGGACGAGCTGCGCTCTCTGGTATCAAGGGCGCTGGCAAGCCGGCTCTACCATGGGGAGGGTGAGATCCAGGCGCCGCCGGGGACCTACTGTATTCCTGAGAACTCATGGGTGAGAATGGATGAGGAACACAATGCGCGAATAGGGATACATCACGTCTTTCTCGGCAGCATAAAGAGAATCACCGGCATAGAACTGCCCAAGCCGGGTGAGATGAGATACCAGGGCGAAGCCTGTGTCAGGGTGACCGATACCGACGGTCACGTTCACAAGGTGTGGACCCCTGTGAGCGGAAAAGTCATCGCGACGAACACCAAGGTCGAGTCCGACTTCTCCATTCTCTCGGAGGACCCCTATGGAGCGGGGTGGCTTTTGCAGATCACCCCCACGAATCTGGATGCTGAACTGCCCGGTCTCGTGAAGGCAACTGCGCGGGCCACTCCCTGAGCCTTGCCCGTGATGAACCGCGGCAATCGTCAATGAACCCGACAAGGAAGTCCTGCCGCCGGCAAGGTCAGTACCTGAAGCGCCGGCAGGAGGCGGATACGCATCATGAAGAACATCTCACTGGTTATTGTAACATCGATCATCCTATGTCTGGCTGCCGGGGGCGCAAGCGTCACAAGCAGTTGCGCGACGGCGGGTGAGTGGCAGCAACGGGGGCGCCTGGAGTTCAGGGGCCCGCTCGAGGACCATCTCGATATCAGAATGATGACCGAACTCAGAAGCGGCGGCAGTTTCCGTATCCACAAGGAAAGCCACTTCGACGTGGGCCTGGAGTGGAAACTTATAGAATGGCTTGGAGTCGCGCCCTACTATCGTAATGTGGTGGAACGGAACGGCCCCATCTGGAGAGTCGAGCACCGGCCTCATATCAATCTCACGCTGAAGTGGGCTATGATGGGAATGCGTTTCAGCGACAGGAGCCGTCTGGAATACCGGATGATCGGGTCGGCTCATAATACCAGATACAGGAACAGGTTCATGCTGAGCCTTCCATCGGGCCTTATTCCCCGGCTCTCACCTTACTGTTCGACTGAGCCCTACTATGACTTCGATGCAGGGAAGATAAACAAGAATCGCCTGATCGCCGGTTTTGACTTCAGGGTCATGGGGCGTACCTCACTCGGCGTTGCGTATGTTCTCGACAGTGTGAAACGGGCAGATCGATGGCATGACATAAATTCACTCTTGGTGGCGTTCAAGTACAAGCCATATAAATAGGGGACAGACACCAATTTCCACAGGAAATTGGTGTCGGTCCCCTATTTATCTTCTGTTGTGAGGAAAAGGGCGCTGTCCCCTGTTTGGCGGCGGGTTTCAGGGGCGCGTCGACACTAGGCGGTGCGCTTCAGGATCATCACGGAGATATCATCGGCCTGCTCGCTCTCCGCCGCGAACTTATCCACCTCTTCGATCAAGGTCCGCATGGTCTCGCGCGCCGGGAGGTTGGCATACCGGGTTGAGGTCGCCACGAAGCGCCCGTGATCGAACATCTCGCCCACGGGATTGGTAGCCTCGGTCACCCCGTCGCTCACCAGGACCAGGGTGTCACCGCTGGAGAGTTTGCACTCACCCGTCTCGTAATTATCCCCGGGGATGATCCCCAGAAGCGGGCCGCCTTCGGTGAGGTCCTCGGGCTTGCCGTTCCCTGGTTCGATCACTATTGCGGGAGGGTGGCCGCAG
>JAUVJV010000204.1 GCA_030592245.1 Candidatus Eiseniibacteriota bacterium | reverse complement strand
TTACCTGGTCGAGAGGTTTCCTATTCACTATCTCTCTTCCGGCCGGGATGTTATACGCCTGGAATATGAGACAGAGCCCGGCATTGGACTTCTCGCACTTGGTGATCCGGACTATGATGCGTCAGTCTCGATGCGGGTGCCTGACGGCGCAGGGCCGGAAGATACAATCCTTGAGTTAGCTAGCTATACTACCCGGAATGTGCGTTCCGGCTGTGGCGATCTCAAGGACATGACTGTGCAATCACTGCCAGGGACAAGAAAGGAGATAGAGCTGATTGCCTCAGGATGGCGGCAACTCACTGATGAGCCTGCCAGAGTCTACTTCGGCGCCGACGCTACGGAGGATCGCTTCAAGGCAGAGGCTTCAGGCACGAGGGTAATACACCTGGCCACTCATGGCTATTACCTGGAGGGCGCGTGCCGGCCTGAGATGCCAGCAAGAGCATCAGAGCCAGAGATAGGTTTTATCGGTGAGAACCCACTTCTTCTCTCGGGCCTGTTGTTCGCAGGTGCGAATCTCCACGGAGCTGGTGCTGACAGCCTTGGGGCGGAAGACGGCATCTTGACAGCCTACGAGGTTTCCGCGATGGACCTCAATGGCACTGAGATGGTCGTGCTCTCAGCCTGTGAGACGGGGCTCGGCGAGGTGAAGCAGGGAGAGGGAGTCTACGGCTTGCGGCGTGCATTCCAGATGGCGGGGGCAAGGACTGTGGTAAGCGCATTGTGGCCGGTGCCCGATGAGGCGACAACTGATATGATGAGCCTTCTGTATGAGAGACAAGACGAGTCCATCCCTGAGACCATGCGCCGGATACAGATGGACAAGATCAATGCACTCCGGCGGGATGGTCAACCCGACCATCCTTTCCTCTGGGCCGGCTTTATTGCCCTGGGGGACTCAAGATAGTCAGTTAGTCCTGCCTGCATTCAAGGCGCCTGCACTCTTAAGGGGCCTACACTCTATAGGAATCAGGGCCTTACCCTGGTATTCTCACACGCTGCTGTCGTGACTCCGAGAGCTACCAGCGCCACTGCCACCAACCGGATGAAACGGGTGAAGGCTTGTGCCAGCCGCGTCATCGACATTACCTCTTCCGGCGGACGGGCCGGCGGCTTGTGCTCCGCTTATGGCGCGAGAGCCGCTTCTGAAATGATGTGAGTTCTCCCGTCAGGAAACGTCCCGCCGGAATCTCAGGATGCTCCGAAAGCGATCTTGAGATCTTGATGAGCTTCTCGATATTACGCACATCGCTGCCCTGGTCGGGAGTAGCAAAGGAGATGGCGTACCCCTCCATTCCCGCCCTTCCGGTCCGGCCTATCCTGTGAACATAACTCCCCGGTTCGTCGGGCAGGTCATAGTTGACCACCAGCTCGATACCCTCAACATCGATTCCGCGAGCCGCAATATCGGTGGCCACCAGGATCCGATACTTCCCGGACTTGAAACCGTTCAAGGCTTCCCTTCGCTGGGGGAGCGTCCGGTCCGAGTGGATCTCGGCTGCGGCAAAGCCGGCTCTCTTCAGAGACCGCCTCACCCTCTCGGCCCCTCTCTTCGTCCGCGAGAAAACCAGAACCGAACCCCTGTATTGCTGGAGCAGTTTCTCAAGAAGAGATCCCTTGAGCTTCTTCTCCACGACGAAGACTTCGTGGGAGACTCCCTCCGCGGCAGTGCCCGATGGCGCGATCTCGGTCCGCACCGGGAGTTGCATATGGACAGAGGCCATCTTCATTATCCCGGCCGGCATGGTTGCTGAAAACAACATGGTCTGTCGCTTCTTGGGAACAAGCCTGATTATCTTCTCGATCTGCGGAGCGAAGCCCATGTCGAGCATCCGATCGGCTTCATCAAGTACCAGGACATGAACGTCATTGAGCCGCACGATATTCTGCTCCATGAGGTCTATCAAGCGGCCGGGAGTGGCCACGATTATGCGGGGACCTCTCTTGATCGCGGCGATTTGCCTGCTCATCCGTTCCCCGCCTATGATCACCGCGGTTCCCATGCGCAGAGCCTGCGTGAAGGGTCTGAGGTGAGCGTTTATCTGGATCGCCAGCTCACGGGTCGGGGCAAGCACAAGTCCCTTACCCTTTTTCTGGGTAAGCCGCTGGACCATCGGGACGCCATAGGCGAGGGTCTTGCCCGTACCTGTCTGCGCGATGCCGACAATGTCCTTGCCCTCAATCGCAAAGGGTATGGCCTTGTGCTGGATGGGTGTCGGGGTGCTGAAGCCAAGCGACTCGATCTTATCAAGCAACTTGGGCGCTATGCCGAGCCCGTAGAAATTCTCATGACGCGGGTTCATAATAAATCTCCTTCATGGCCCGGCATCCTGCCGTGGCCTTATCGATACCATACGCATTGTAACACATCATCCGCGGAGGATACTAAGATATAATCGTGGGTTGCCGTTTGCAACAGGTCGGTTGGAACATGTTGAACAGTGACGGCTTTTCCCATATACTGCGCCTACTGAAACAGGTAAAGAATGTGAAGCGAAAGGCCGACCAGAACCAGGCCGGCCGAATGTCCTGAGCGGCCGGACACCGGGTGAGGTAGCCTGGGAGGTGACCCTGATGGGAAAGACCGCCGGAAGCTGGATGGACCTGCTCGACCGGAAAAGCATGGTCAGGAGTATCCCATCCGTCCTTAAGGCGATGGCCGGTCATCCTGTACCCTTGAGAATCACTCACTGCATAACCTACCGCTGCAATCTTAACTGCACCTATTGCTCAAGACACGATATCCCCGGGAGGGAACTATCAACGAAAGAGATCAAAGGCTTGATGAGGTCGTTCAGAGGCGCCGGCACGCTCTTCTGGAGTTTCAATGGCGGTGAAGCGCTCTTAAGAGAAGAGCTTGGAGAGCTCCTGACCTTCGGTAAAAACCTGGGGATTACCATGTCATTCGCGACCAATGGAGCTCTGATCCGCGAGAGGATCGACGAGATTGGAGACGCAGACATGGTCAGTGTCAGCATTGACGGCCCCAGGGACATCCAGGATGCAAACCGGTCTGCCAGTTATGACATGGTCATAGAGGGCTTGGATACTATGTCGACCCGGGGAATCAGGTTCAATCTGTTTGCTGTTATCGGAAACCACAATATCGACTCGCTCGGTCATGTGATAGATCTTGCGGAACATTTCGGCACAGCCGCATTCTTCCAGCCCATCAGGATTCAGAAAGAGGACAAAGCCGGGAACGCCAGGTTGTATTTCCCGGAAGCCCGCCAGATGAGAGAAGCAGTAGCGTATCTGACTGATGAGAAAAGAAAGGGCCGGCCAGTGGCCTCATCCTACGATTATCTTGAGACCATCGGAGAGTGCTGGCCGAGTGGGATGCCCGGGGTGCGGTGTTACGGCGGCAGGCTCTTCTGCTTCATCACCCCCGACGGATTCGTCACCCAGTGCTGTGACACCCTCGCTTCGGCGTCGGCCAATGAGAAATGCGATCTCATCGAGAACGGCGTGGACGCCTTGAAGGACATCCCTCCCCCTAAGTGTGCGACCTGTTATTCGAGTCTCCCCCTGGAGGCCAACTTGTTTTTTACATCTCTCCGGCGGAATCCGCTTGGCGGTTTGGGAAAGGCTATTCGGTGTGTTCTGCGGGCTTAGTTGCTACGGTAAGAAGATTGAATCCCAACATGAATCTCTGCTCGAAGGAGATCCGGAAACCGGCTTGCTCGAGAAGACGGTGAACCTCGCTCCGGGAAAGACCCCATACTTCCCCGTCCTTCATTCCGCGCTCCCTCTGATCGGCATCCCAGGGCCTGCGCAATAAGTGCCATACCCTGCCCACTGGTGCCGGGATCATGGTCGTGATGATATGTCCCCCGGGCCTCAAAACCCTGTAAGCTTCTGCGAGAGCCTCTACCCGGTTGGGGATGTGGTTAAGCGCGGCCACAACTGTGACGGTATCGAACTCCCCATCCTCGAATGGCAAGGAGGCGGTGTCATCAACCACCACATTGACATCTCCCCACTGGTAGACATCAACTCCAGTGCCATCGCCACCATAGGAACGTACAAGCTCATTGAGGCCACAGCCGACATCGAGAAGCCGCCCTCTTATGTGCGGAAGCACGACGCGTATGCGCCAATCCGCCACGAATCTGCCGAGTCTATCTCTCATGTGAGACCGCCCCTCTTGTGGCTCTGCACCCCTTGCGGCACTGCCTCTCTTGCTGGCTAACCAACCCGGATCAGCGATGCAGGGCCTATGGTTTCACACATCTTGACCTGCCACAACTTCCCAGGTTGATCTTAAGACTTCGTGAATGGAGGTATAGGTGAAGCAGGCGTTTCTTCCGGCGACCTTGAGGTTCTCAAAGCCGGCGAGATAATCCAGTATCCTCCGGGTTCTCTCCTCCGTACCCACTTGCAGAACCGGATAGGCGTATTCCATTCTCTTCACCTCAGAATCGATGAGCTCATCGTTCTTCACCCATCCTACCTCTGACAGCTGCGAGAGCACCAGTCGAGTCAGCCCATCATTGTCCATCTTCCAATAGGCGTCGCCGTGGTCACAGGCGATCTCCACAACCAGCGAGGTCTTCCCATCGGGGCTCATGAACGGGCTCCTGTTCCTGGGTTCATAGGCCCGGGTGAAGACAAACTTGGCCTCAGGATAATAGGTTGTGGCATTCGGGCTTATCCGGTCCCTGTTAAGAAAGAAAGCGACCAGAATCAGACTCCTGTAATGGAGGGTATCGGCCAGGGCAAGTATGTCATCCTCCGGCGGAGGATTCATGATCCTGAGGAAATAGGGCAGCGGAAGTGTACTTAGTACATCTTCCACTGCTGTTTCCTCCGCCCCATTGATGGTCACAGTTGCGATCCGGCCATTATCGTGCGATATCCCGGTAATGCTGGCATCTGTCCGTATGCTCTCCCTGCCGCAAATCTCACCCAGCCTATCCGTTATCATTCCGATCCCACGCTTCGGGTAATAGAAGGCCCCCTCAAAGTGCTCTACTCTGCTGTTCTTATCTCTTACTGTCTCCTTGAGAAAGGTCCGAAGGTTGAGTCCCTTTAGCCGGGTCCTTGCCATGGATGAAGAGATTCTCACACAGGGAACTCCCCAAAGCTTCTCCGAATATGTGAGCAGGAAGCGCTCTGCAACGGTATGTCCGTATG
>JAUVJV010000019.1 GCA_030592245.1 Candidatus Eiseniibacteriota bacterium | reverse complement strand
CCGCCGATGTCGATTATGTCAGCGCCGTCGGCAACCATCTCCCGGGCGTGCCGCAGCGCGTTCTCAGTCCCGGCATGTGCTCCCCCGTCCCAGAAGGAATCCGGAGTGACGTTGAGGATACCCATGATGAGAGGGCGCCTGTCCAGATCGAGGGTGAAATCACCTAAACGCAGTTCCATTCGCTTCGGCTCCGGAGGATTTTAGAGGAGTGCGACCTACCCGGTTAGGGATGCCAGAACAAGGGCCTGCCGTGCAGGCTGCCGGAATGCACCTCTCGCCTCGGTAGTCACGATGAGTGAGCCTGGTTTCTTAACGCCCCTTATGCTCATGCAAAGATGTTCGGCCTCGACTCTTACAAGAACTCCTGCGGGTTTAAGCTGGCTCGCAATGGCGTCAGCTATCTGCGCCGTCAGTCGCTCCTGGATCTGAAGCCTGGAGGATACAACGTCAACCACCCTTACAACCTTGCTTATCCCTACGATCCGTCTGGCCCTCGGCTGGTAGGCCACTCCCACCTTGCCGACAAACGGCAGGAGGTGGTGCTCACACATGGATGCAAACCCTATGTCCTTGACCACGACCAGGTCGTGATCCTGGTCCGCTTTCAACGGTACAACGTACTCCGCCGGATCCTTCCACATTCCCGAGAGAATCTCTTCGTAGAATTCACTCACGCGCCTGGGAGTGTCTGCAAGACCTGCCCGCGAGGGGTCTTCCCCGATCCCGTCAAGAAGAAGCTCTATTGCACGCTTCACCTTGGTCCGATCAAAACGCCGTACCGGATTCTTTGCTCGACGCTTAGGCATGGCTCTCTTCCTCAGATCCTGCTTGGACCGGCTTGTCATTCTCTTTCAGCGTGGTGTCAGCCGGTTCCGGAGCCTTATCGCTTTCAGGCTTGGGTACGGAGGATCCGCCGTCTACTGATTCATCGCGAGGCGGATCCAGCTTCTCGCCTCTCAGGATCTTCTCCACCTGCTCACGGTCCAGGATCTCCCGTTCGAGGAGCGCGTTCGCAACATCTTTGAGCTTTTCAACATTTTCATTGATGATCTTATCGGCCCGTGTTCCGGCCTTATCGACGATTCTCCTGACTTCCTCATCTATAAGCACCGCCGTCTGCTCGCTGTAGTCCCGGTGCTGGGCGATCTCCCGCCCAAGGAAGATCTGCTCCTCCTTGCCGCCGAAGTTCAGGGGGCCCAGGGCCTCGCTCATCCCCCACTCGCATACCATCTTCCTGGCTATGCTGGATGCCTTCTCGATATCTTCTCTGGCCCCGTTGGTAAGATCATTGAAGATCAGTTTCTCCACGGCGCGCCCGCCCAGCAGAACAGCAATCTTGGCGTCCAGCATGCTCTGGGAAAAGTTGTGTCTGTCATCTACGGGAAGGAGCCAGGTCACACCAAGCGCCCTGCCCCTCGGAACGATCGTCACCTTGTGCAGGGGATCGGCCTCGGGGATATACCTCGCTACCAGGGCGTGGCCCGCCTCATGGAATGCAGTTCGTTTCTTCTCGTCATCACTCAAGAGCATGCTCTTGCGCTCCGGGCCCATCATCACCTTGTCCCTGGCCTCCTCGAAGTCGGCCATCGTGACATTGGCGCGGTCCTTCCTTGCGGCAAGCAGCGCTGCCTCGTTAACTACGTTCGCAAGGTCGGCGCCGGAGAGTCCCGGGGTACCTCTCGCCAGGGTACGAAGCTCAACATCCTGCCCCAGGGGGATCTTGCGCGTATGAACCTTGAGAATACCCTCGCGACCATTGATATCCGGCATATCGACAACTATCTGCCTGTCGAATCTGCCCGGCCTTAAGAGCGCGGGATCAAGCACATCCGGCCTGTTGGTCGCGGCCAGAAGGATCACCCCTTCGTTTGACTCGAACCCGTCCATCTCAACCAGGAGCTGGTTCATGGTCTGCTCGCGCTCATCATGACCGCCACCCACTCCAGCACCCCGGTGCCTTCCGACCGCATCAATCTCATCTATGAATATTATGCACGGCGCATGCTTCTTGCCTTGGTCGAAGAGATCCCTTACCCGCGAGGCACCCACGCCGACGAACATCTCAACGAAATCCGAGCCGCTTATGCTGAAGAACGGGACGTTTGCCTCCCCGGCCACCGCCCTTGCCAGAAGAGTCTTCCCCGTACCCGGAGCCCCGAGCAAGAGCGCGCCCTTGGGTATCCGCCCGCCGAGCCTCTGGAATTTCCGCGGATCACTCAGGAACTCGATGACCTCCTGAAGCTCCTCTTTAGCCTCATCCGCGCCGGCCACGTCCTCGAACGTGACCTTGGGCCTGTCGCCGGTTATCAACTTGGCCTTGCTTCGGCCGAAAGAGAACGCGCGGTTTCCGCCCGCTTCCATCTGCCGCATGAAGAGAATCATGATCGCCACGAGGAACAGGATGGGCAGCATGGTTGATAAGAGGAAGCCTCCCCAGTTACTCTTCTCGCCCTTGGAGCCAATCCTTACCTCCCTGTCGATCGCCCAGATCTTGGCGGGGAGCTCCGAGTCTTCGGCGGGAAGCCATGTCTTGAACTTCTTCACCAGTCTGGACTCTTCGTCCAAGGGGACGACGATGTCCTCCTTGAATTCACCGCGAACATCCCGCTTGTCTATGGTAAGGGATGAAAGGTTGGCCTCCTCCGCTTCCTGCCAGAACACATAGTAGAGAATTTCGACCTCGCCCGTGTTGCGTCCCCAGAACAGGGAGACCGCAAGCAGCGTAATGAGAAAGAGAACGATCCAGATGAAGCCACCCCTCAGCCCACGCCGCTGAGTTCCACCTCCCTGACTTTCCCCGTGCGGTCGTCGCCCGCCCGATCTCGGTATTTTCAACTTGTCCTTTCCGCCGTCCTTACCACTCTGTTTCGGATTCCTGTCTTCGTCCATTTGCCTCACCACTTATTACATTAGCCACCTGGCTTCAGAACCGCAACGTAAGGAAGGTTCCTGTACTTTTGCATATAGTCCAGACCATACCCGATCACGAACTCATCCGGAATCTCAAATCCCACGTAATCCAGCGGAACTTCTATCTTCCTCTTGGCCTTCTTGTCCAGAAGAGTGCAGATCGTCATGCTCTTGGGCCGTCTCGCAAGGAGAATATTGCGAATATAGTCGAGCGTGAGGCCGCTGTCCACGATGTCCTCTACTATCATGACGTCCCTGCCCTCGATATTGATGTTGAGATCCGCCAAGATCCGGACAATCCCTGTGGATTCGGTCTGGCTTTCATAGCTCGATACCGACATGAAATCTATCTCGTGAAGGACTTCCAGCTTCCTGACAAGATCCGACAGAAAGATGATGCCGCCCTTGAGGATATTGACCAGGATGGGCTGCCTGCCCTTGTAGTCCCGGCTGATCTCGGCACCCAACTCCGCAACCCGCTGCTTGATATCATCCTCACTGATCAGGATCTTGCCGATTATGTCATCCATTGCCTAGCCATCCTTCTCAAATGTGATCTTGAGGATCGTCCTCGTGTCATCTTTGATTCTGGCCCGTTCCGACCGACGGACTCCCGCGATCCATATTATACCATCACCATCGCAGATTATGGGGATCTTTGATCTCCCGGTGATCGGCACTTTCTCGTCGACGAAGATATCATGGACCTTCTTGGTGCCCGAGAGCCCGAAGGGCACGAAGCGGTCGCCCTCGCGCCAGCTTCTCGCGCGGAGCGGCAGTTCAAGCTGGCTCAGGTCGAAGTACGCGGTCTCCCCGCTCCGGTATACCTCGCCGGTACCCGGGCGCTCACTCATCACCTCGGCGGCAAAGGTGCCTCCGGCCGGTTCCACGGGAGTCGATCCGGGGATGGCGATCTGCACGTCATAGCGCTCCACCAGAGCGAGATCCCGCCCGATCAGGAGCTTGTCAAACTCCCTCAAGGCCACCAGTCCCGATCCGATGTCGATCCGCGAACCCGACTTGGACCGCATCGCCACATTGAGTACGGCATTGATGATATCGAAAGAAACCAGCTGGTCATCGCCCTCGAGCGAGCGAAGAACCCGGTAGAGTACGAGGTGCTGGAGGGCGACGGGAGCTTCTTTAAGGCTCTCCAGGTCGATGCTCACGCGCCCTTCCTCGATAAGCGTGGTGGCCGCAACCACCTTTTCGACCTCGCCGTGAAGATAGTCATTCACGATCGAGAAAATGCTGGCGGTCCGTGCCAGGGAATCGACTATCCTCGGATTGAATTCCTTCTCAAGGATTGGTATGAGAACCTGCCGCACCCTGTTCCTCTCGAAGCGGCCCTCAGCGTTGGTGCTGTCGATTCTATAGGTGATGCTTTTGCTGTTAAGGTACTCCTCTATGTCAGCCCGCGTCGATTCTATGAGCGGCCTTATGATCCTGCCCTGCATGGCGGGCCGGATTCCTACCAGTCCTGCCATGCCGCTTCCCCTGAGGAGGTTCAGAAGAAGGGTCTCCGCCTGGTCGTTGGCATTGTGACCGGTTGCGATCCTGTTTGACTTAGTGCTCTTGAGCACTTCCTGGAAGAAAGAATACCGGAGCTTGCGGGCGGTGGCCTCGACCGACTGATTCGACGCTCGGGCAATCTCCTCTGTCTTCTCCTGCTTGCTGGTGATTCGAATCGAGAGATCGCCGCAGAGATCCTCCACGAACTTCATGTCCTCAACCGACTCGCTTCCCCTGATACCATGCTCGAGATGGGCGACATGCAGACCGATCTTGTAGATTTCCTTGAGCGAATTTAGAATGTGAAGGAGCGCGACCGAATCCGGGCCTCCTGAGACACCTACAACAACGCGATCGCCCTTCTTGAGCATGCCGTACTTCTCGATGGTTGCTCGGGTGGTTCTCATCAGCATAACGGGTCAGCCTCCAGGGGCACATCCATCAAGGATACAATCAGCGAAGGTCTGAATGTCGGCAATCGCGGATGACGAGGAGCCCCTCGAATCAGGTGTAACTTCTTCAGGTTGGACGCTCTCCTCAGACAAAAAGCACTGGTGGCGGTGCAGGGATTCGAACCCCGGACACAGAGATTATGATTCTCCTGCTCTGACCAACTGAGCTACACCGCCAACGAAAGACGGGGAACCTCTTTCCCCAACCGGCACTTTCCCCACCTTTCATAAGATAGTAATCGAGGGCCTGTTGCCTGTCAAGCCCTGCGGAGGGGTCACTCCTCATCAGCCTCATATGCGCTTGACACCGTGGCATCAGTATCGTAACTTGGTGTTGCCCTGTCAGTTGGAGACCCAAGAATGCGCATCTTTGTAGCCTGGGGTGGTATCGCCTGCCTCAGTTTAATCATAGTCCTCGTCGGATATACGGGATGCAGCCAGGAAGCTGCATTCACGCCGCCCATTGACATGAGGACCAGCGAGCGTTTCCGGTCAGCCACCTACACGGCTGTCGATTCGGACTGGTCCAACAGCGGCAAGAACGCCGGCCCGGGATACCTCTCCGAGCGGTTTGTGGTGTGCAACTGGGAGGGTTACCTCTCCCGGGGCTTTGTCCGCTTCGTGATGTTTCCTGATACCAGTGCCACCGTCGACACCGTACTGCTCTATCTCTCGGCCACCAGGATTGAGGGTGACGCGGAGCCCATCACCTTTGATATTCACACGCTTACCGATACTCTCGAACAGAAGGAGATCTACTGGGGGAACATGCCCGGCATAAGCGCATCACCGGTCGCGAGCTTCATCCTTAATCCGTACGATCCGGACTCGTTGGAAAAGTCGGTTGTCGTGGACATAACCGATCTTGTGGTGTCCTGGATGAATGGCGAGAGCCCAAACTACGGACTGGCCATAAAAATCGATGAAAACCCCGGCGCTTCCCAGGCGATTGCCGAGTTCGCAACACGGGAGGTGCTGGTCAAAGTCGAGGATGATTCAACATATGACTTCCGGCCTGCCTTGAAGTTCGCCTATGTGGACACAGGCGGGGAGGACCAGAGCGCCGTATCGATCGCAAGTGAGGATGTTTTTGCGGACACCCTGGTTACGCCTTTCCCTCCCGATACGCTGTCCATGCTGTGCGGGAACGGCTTTGCCTCGCGGAGTTTCGTCAAGTTCGACCTGTCGGACATCCCGGAGGGTTCAACGCTTGCGAGGTCGGTCCTTCTCATCTCACCCGACCTCGAGCAATCATCGTTTGACCTGATGGAAGTCGAGTGCCATGCCGTGCTGGACGCCACCTGGTCGGGATTCGACACCGAGATCCGGGCATTCGGGGCCGGGCTTGTCACTCTTATTCCCGAAGAGCTCTCAAGCAGTGAGAAGATCGAGATGGATATCACCGCGATCTTACAAGACGTCGTAGCCGGGAAGAAGCCTAACTACGGATTGGCGCTGAAGTCACCTGAGGAGAGATCTGATCTGGACTTCGTGAGATTTTTCTCACACTCATCCGGCACGGACCTTGTTCCCGTACTCAGGGTTGAATACGTGCTTCCGCCGGAGCCGCCCTATCCGGAGGATGAGTAACCATGAACCGGATATTGACAGCTGCTCTTGTGATCACCGTGCTTGCCGGGATCGCCTCGGCCGATTCGATATTCAACTTCAAGGGCACCGGGCAGGATGTGATCCCTGTAACCGGGGGCTCCCGCTGCCTGGGCGGCGCCGTGGCCGCAACGAATGATCCTCTGTCGGTGGCGGTCATGAACCCCTACGCATCCGCCCTCACGGACAAGGTCATCCTGACACTCGGCTTTGTCCATAGCGGCACCCAGACCAATAACCTCGGCGAGGAGAAATCCACCGCGAGCAGCATCTTCCCCACGGTCTCGGTCACGGTGCCGATCAAGGGCTTCTCCTTCCTGACCGGGATATTCCTCGAAAGAGCCGGCCGGCTCAGCCTGGCAGATACCGATACCGCCTATGTGGATGAAGTCTACGACGCGCATTACCGGAAGGAAGTATCCGCCCAGGCCGTTCCTCTTTATGTATCAACCCAGATCTTTGACCGCCTGATCCTCACGGGGGGCTTCATCTACTCGGCATTCGATGCCAAGTGGACGACCTCGATCGATTTCCACTCCGATGACCTGTCCGACGCCGAGGATGCGATCGATCTGTCCGCAAGCGGCGCATCGTTCGCGGCCGGAATGATGCTTGATCTCGACAGAGTCCGCCTCGCGGGACTCTACAGGAGCAAGACCGACTTGAGTGGCACCCTGGAAAGGGATAGCAAATACGGCGGTGTCTGGTCGAGGGAAAACGCCAGAGTGTCGGCCGAACCATCATTCAAGATCGGCGTGTGGGCAAGGCCTGTCGCGCCATTGGTGCTCGAGGTGGACTATGACAGGAGCCCGTGGTCGATGCTCGAGGTCGACGGCGAGCCGATCTCCGAGAAGCGGTCCGAGAGATGGGCCGCCGGCCTGGAGTACCGGGGGGACCATCTGTGGGAAGCTTCCAGGTTCCCTCTCTGCCTGGGCTATTTCAGGCAACCCATCGACTGGGACAGCCAACTCACCGGAGATATCATCCAGCAGGTGATCAGCATCGGGACATATATCCGGATGAGCTCGGACCGCGCCGGATTATCCGCGACACTCGAGTTCGGCCGGAAGGAAGCGCGGGGAAGCTCCGATATGGATGAAAAGACCATAGGCTTTTCTCTCTCATTGTCTTCGATAGAGGTGTGGAGGAAAGAAGTGAGGAGGTAAGACCGGATCGGTGGCCGCACCGCCCATTTCCGGCATGCCTGACCGTCTAAGGTAAAGTGGCCGGCACAACTGCCGGACCGTCGAGACCAGGATTGTCCCCTGACAGGAGGTAATGAGAATGTCAAGGTTGAATGAGATCGGCTTACTTCTTTTCGCTGTGCTGGCTATCATGGTCATGTCCTTTCCCGTTCAGGCTGAAGAGGACAATTTCGTGAAGTGGTACGGTGTCGGGGGACAGATTACCGAACCTCACAGGTGGCTGGGCAGGCTCGGTATTACAGAGGACCTGGGAGCCGAGATCATCTTCGGGTTCGAACACTGTTCCGACGACTGCAGCAATGAGAGTGATGGCAAGGATTGCGATTTCACCAGGATGGATATCGGCGCCGGCTTCATATACGACTTCGTCCCGGCCTCCAAGCTTACGCCGTACGTTGCCGGGAGGTTTATCCTGACCATGCTGGGAAACGGCTCATCCGAGACTTCGGGGACGATCGAGGCCGCCGGTGGCGTGGAATATGTCATCATGAGGCGCCTGGGCATAAGCGGCGAGCTCAATTTCAACTTCGGGACCAATCCGTCCAAGGTGATGACAACCACCGTCGTCCGCTGCTATTTCTACCTCTAGACAGCGCGCTATAGGCTTAAAGTAGGCTTCCTTCCTGCCGATAAAGCCTAGGAGTATGGTTCTGAACTGTGTCTGACTCCTAGGATCGATATGGCCACATTTCCAGGTGCCAAATCAAGAGATAGCCGCCTCCCCTTCTGGCTGGGGTTGCTGGCGCGCTCGGGCCTCGGCATACAGGGCAGGTTTCTGCTCCTGGTTGCCGCGGTCATTACAGCGATCGTGCTGGCATTTTCCTGGTTCTTCGTTCATCGCGAGCGGGCAATCATCGAGACCGAGCTCTTCAAGAGGGCCCGGAGTCTTGCGTCCAACCTGGCCTTCAACAGCACTCTCGGCGTTCTCACCCGGGACACCTCGGGATTAAGCGAACTCGCCTCGGGTATCGCCCGGTCAGAGGATGATATCGTCTACGCGATGATCGTCGATAAGGACGGGACAATTCTGGGACACAGCCTCTCTGCAAGAGTGGACCAGGTGATCGAGATCCCCGATGATGTCACGGGCTTTGTCAGTGACGCCGACATGCAAAGTCAGAAGGAGGAATCCCAGGAATACCTTGTGCATTTCATCATGCCGGTCGAGAGGGTGAAGCAGGACATCTCGAGGGAGGAACTCCTGCTTCCGGGTGACGAAACAAGCAATCTGTCCGGTCCCTACACCCAGGGGAAGGAAGGCGAGATCGAGGAGATAGGAAAGGCGGTTGTCGGCGTCTCCCTGCTGGGCATACAGAGCATGATGGCGCAACTAAAACTGATAGTCGCGATTCTTGCTGCCATTATCGGGTCGGCCTCGATTTTCGCCGTCTACGGCATGGCCCGGGCCGTTGCGATACCGATCAAGCGCCTCGTCGCGGCGACTGAGAAAGTCGCGGCCGGCGACTTGAGTCACATGGTGGAAGCCAAGGGCCGGGACGAGGTGGCAGAGCTGGCGCACTCCTTTAACCACATGATCCTCGATCTCCGCAAGTACCACGAAGAGGTCGAGGATTACAGCCGCACACTCGAGGAGAAGGTCAGCGAGAGAACCATAGACCTGGAGGAGGCCAACAAGTCGCTGAAGGAAACCCAGGCACAGCTGATCCAGGCTAGCAAGATGGCCGCGATGGGCCAGTTCGGGGCTGGTGTCGCTCATGAGCTTAACCAGCCACTTGCCGGCATCAGCGGGTACACAGACCTTCTGCTTCTCAAGCTCCAGGAGGAAACCCCCGAGTGGCGATACGCCAAGAAGGTCGAAGACCAGTGCGTGAGGATGACCAAGATAATCAGCAACCTCAGGACGTTTGCGCGCCAGTCGAAATTCGAGTATGCGGAGACGGACATCAATCAGCCCATAGATGATGCCCTGATGCTCCTGGGCGAGCAGCTCCGGTCTCATAGTATCAAGGTGAAGCGTGATCTCGCCTCCAATCTCCCCAAGGTGCTCGCGGATGCCAATCAGCTCGAACAGGTATTCCTCAATCTCTTTTCAAACGCCAAGGACGCCATAGACCCGAGGGGCTCGGGTGTGATAACGATAACTTCGAGACAGAGTCCCCAGGCTGATTTCATCGAGGTTCTGGTCTCCGACAGCGGCACCGGGATGGACACCGCAACAATAAACGATATCTTCAACCCCTTCTTTACTACCAAGGATGTCGGGAAGGGAACCGGACTGGGTCTTTCGATAAGTCTGGGAATCATCGAGGACCACGGCGGGCAAATCGAGGTCCACAGCGTCAAGGACAAGGGCACGTTGTTCCGAGTCTCGCTGCCGGTACTGAATGCTCCGAGGTGTTGGGAACTTGTCAATTGCCTCGAAGTGTGTGGTGTCGAAAAGGAGGACTGTTCGGCATACAAGAACCAGAAGGGACACACCTGCTGGCAGGAGATGGCCAAGAGGCACCGCCGGAAGGGCGACCCCCATCCCCCACACTGCAAGGAATGCAAGGTCTTCAAACGGAAAGTGTTGGCTCCGCTCGAGGAGTGCTGGAACCCTGACGAGGTGGCAGTCGTATGAGTGGGACTATCCTGGTAGTTGACGACGAACAGATTGTCCGTGACTTCTTTGTCGACGTCGCAAAGTCGATGGGCGGGTACGTTGAGACCGCCGATGACGGTGACGTGGCGGTTGAGAAGTGCAAGGACCATCATTATGACATCATCTTCATGGACATGCGGATGCCTCACATGAACGGTCTCGATGCCTGCAAGACCATCCTGAGCTTCGACCCATCGACCAAGGTTGTGATGATGAGTGGCTTCTCTGAAGAGCGAATGATGGACGAGGCAATTGACTCCGGAGCCATTGCCAGGATCTCCAAGCCCTTTGAGCTGAAGGCAGTAGTGAAGCTGATTGAAGACGCCGTTGAGGAGGCCACGGGCGGCGGCGGGGGCTCAGGCCAGAGATGTTTCTACCTCGTTTTCTAGTCACACTGCTTGTCCCGGCAGATTGACCCAATACATTCAAGCGTGGATACTCTCTTTCTCCGGCGACACTCCAGTATCGCTCCGTTACCTTCTTACCCCACCACACATCCTCATCCACGACCCCAAAGTTCAGTTGACACTCTGAGTGCCTATATGGTAAGCGGGTAGTAGGCTGACGACTCACTTCATCCGAAAGGGGGCCGGGTAACGTGGAGAAAGAATACTGGCCGTCAAGAATCTCCTTTGTTTTCGCGGCAATCGGTTCCGCCATCGGACTGGGTAATGTCTGGCGCTTCCCCTACATCTGCTTCAAGTATGGCGGAGGCGCATTTCTCATTCCCTATCTCGTAGCTCTCTTTACGGCCGGGATTCCGCTGATGATCCTCGAGTTAGGCATCGGCCACAAGATGGCGGGATCGGCTCCGAAAGCCTTTGCGGGGACGGGCAAGAAGAAAGAATGGGTGGGGTGGCTTGCGTGCGGCGTCGGCTTCATCATCATAGCCTACTATGCCGTGATAATGTCGTGGTGTCTCAACTACTTCAGGCATTCATTTGACCTTTCATGGGGGTTCGGCCAGGAAACGCAGGAGTTCTTCCACAACACCTTCCTCAACCGGTCCAGTAGCTTCAAGGACATCTTCCCCTTAAGCCCCCGGATCCTCGCGGGTCTCGCGATTTCCTGGGCTATGATCCTGCTGTGCATATGGAAGGGAGCCAGGAGTGTTGGGAAGATCGTGTATCTCACGGTTCCACTTCCCTGGATCTGCCTGGTGATATTCGTGATAAAGGGTATCACCCTGCCGGGGGCCGAGGCGGGCATCGCCTATTACCTGACCCCGAATTTCGCGGCACTTGCCGATAGTAAGGTCTGGCTTGCGGCGTACTCCCAGGTGTTCTTCTCGCTCTCGGTGGGCTTCGGGGTGATGATCGCCTACGCCAGTTTTCTTCCCCGCCGCTCGGATATCGTAAATAATGCCTTCATAGTATCGCTCGCCAATTGCGGGACATCCTTTCTCGGCGGCTTCGCCGTCTTCGGCGCGCTCGGGCACCATGCCAGCAAGATGGGAGTCGATGTGGCCGAGGTGCTGGGATCCAGCCAGGCCCGCGGTTTCGGCCTGGCCTTTATTGCCTACCCCAGCATCATAAGTACCCTGGGCAAGGCAGCATCATTCTTCGGGGCAATCTTCTTCATAATGCTGATCATGCTCGGGATTGACTCGGCTTTTTCACTGGTCGAGGCCGTTGCGGCCGGATTCATCGACAAGTTCAAGGCAAGACGGCTGAGGGTGAACTTCGGGATTGCGTTTGTCGGCATACTGGTGGGGCTCATCTTCACCACCCGATCCGGTTACTACTGGCTGGACATAGTCGATCACTTCATGAATAGTTTTGGGCTCGTGGCGGTCGGCCTGCTTGAGTGCGTGGTAATCGGCTACTTCTACGGCACAGGAAAACTGCGTGACTACGTGAATTCGAAGTCGGAGTTCTCCATCGGGAAGTGGTGGGACGTCATGATCATGTTCGTCACGCCTGTTGTCCTGGGGATCTCGATCGCACTGGAGATAAAGGACCGGATATTCGCCTCATATGAAGGCTATCCCAGGTGGGCGGAGTTTGCTGCCGGGTGGGCCGTCGTCATAGCCCTGCCCATCGTTGCCCTGCTCTTGATGAGAGCCAAGGAGAGGAGGCCGGTTTAAGTTGCTCGCAAGTATACTGGCTAAGCTGCCCGCATCTGCCATTGCCATGCTTGTCGTGACCAGCACTGTGCTTTACGGCGGGCTAGTGGTCTGCATTGTGATGGCGATCAAGCGGAAGCCCTGAGGTACGTTTCTCAGTCGATCGGTGGTGGGTTTTTACCCCTCATCTGCTTCATCTCGCCCTCGAGCCTGGCCATCTTTTCTTTATTCTTCTTTTCAATCTCATCCAGGCTCAGCGACTCCCCGGTTTCATCGGCGGCCTGCCTTTTGCGTTTTATGAACTCATCAAGTTCACTCTTGATGGACGGGACTTCGCCGGCCCTGGGCAACTCTTCAATCTTGAGATAGTCTTCGACCTCAGCCCTGATTTCAAATGGGTTCTCAACCACACGGAGAATGCCTTCCGAACCGAGGACTATGATCAGGCTCCTGACAAAGTCCGGAGGCTTATCCAGAAGCTTCGCCACGTCCTCCGGGGTAGGCGGCTTCGTGGCATTGTTCGAAAGTACCCTGACGGCAGCTATTATAAGATGGCTATCCTCATAAGATGGTCTTACGTCCATACAGTGCCTCCTCCATAGATCACCTAGATTTCCAATATCATATGAGATGAGTATGGTCAAGTACGGAGAGTCCACGATGATG
>JAUVJV010000020.1 GCA_030592245.1 Candidatus Eiseniibacteriota bacterium | reverse complement strand
GTGGCACGCTAGAAGTGGCGCTAGAAGTGGCGCGCTGAACGCAGCGCCTGGAACTCTATCTTGTCCCTGTGGGTGAATCCCCTGGTGTAGTCCGGGAAGTAACCCTTCACACAGGGCTGGTCGCCTGCTTTGCTCACCGGCCTAACTCCCGTAATGATAACCACTTCTGTATAATGTGAGCATAGACCCATCCGCTCCCCGGTTCGACCCACCAGGGATAGGATCCTGGCCGGGTCCGGACACGGATACCCGGCACGTCTACGGGTATCTGCCCGCGCATTCCATAGGGCATCCCATGGGGCATTCCGTTTTTCTTGTGCCGGGGGTCATTTTGTGGGAACCTCACGCAGGCTTGATGGTTCAAAAGGCTTGTAGGGATGATTACAGGCCCCTGGCTTATGAAGAGGAGGAAACTCATGAGGATGGGATTCGGGAGACTGATCTTACTGCCCCTGCTGGCATCCATGCTGGTGCTGAGTCTCGGGGCGGCAATCCAGGCTGAGGAAAGCGCCTGGCTTGGTGTCCAGCTGCAGACGATTGACAGCGATCTCAAAGAGGCCATGGATCTCGATGAAGGCATCGAGGGCGTGCTGATAGGCGACGTTATTGATGACAGTCCCGCCGATGAGTACGGCATCGAGGACGGTGATGTCATCCTTGCGATCGGCGATGTGAAAACCACTACCATCGAGGAAGCGGTCGATGCAGTCAGGGCTAATTCCCCGGGGGATGAGGTCGACGTCGTCGTCCTCAGGGGTGGTAAGAAAAAGACCATCGCGGTAGAGCTTGGCGGTCAGGACTTCGAGATGATGAGAAAGAAGGTCGAGAAGTTCGAATTCGTGATGCCCGGGTTGGGACACCTGCCCGAGATGGGCAAGCAGTTCGCCCACGGCTTCATGAAACCCCACGGCTACCTCGGCGTGAGGGTCTCGGAAATCACTGAAGACCTCGGTGACTACTTCGGAGTCAAGGGCCGCGAAGGCGTGCTCGTGCTCGAAGTGATCAACGACAGCCCCGCCGAATACGCCGGCCTCAAAGAAGGCGACATCATTCTCAAGGTTGACGGCAAAGAGTTAAAGGGTCCCGACAGGCTCATCAAGTATATGAAGAAGTGCGAGCCCGGCGAGGAGGTCGAGGTCACCTACAAGCGAAAGCGCAGGACCCGGACCGTCATGGTCGAGCTCGAAGGCGCTCCCGGACAGGGAATGCCCTGGTTCCAGAAGGGCCATGGCAAGGGTGACTGCGGGCATAAGGGCATGATGATGGGTGGCCCGGGCAGCGACGAGTGCATGAAAAAACGCATGATGGTGGGTGGTGGCAAGGGTGGCGACGAGTGCATGGGCCATGGTAAGCACATGATGAAGATGGATTGTGGCCGTATGGATATGAGTGACTGCGCCAGGAAGTGCATGGAGAAGTGCAAGGGGATGGGACTCATGGGCGGCGAAGGCGAGCGCGTCATGGAGATCATCGGTGATGATGGTGAGAAGAAGCGCATCGTCATCAAGACCATGGGTAAGCCGGGTCATGGTGGTGAGGGGCACAAGATGATCATCAAGACGGAAGATGGTGTAAAGACCATTGACTTGCCCAACATCGACCTGTCCGACATAGACATTGATCTCGACCTTGATGATCTCGAAGATCTCAAGGGCATACATATGTATCACCTGGAGGCTGGCGATCTGGAGGAAGAGATCGAGGAGCTTCAGGAAGATATAGAACAACTCAAGAAGGAACTCGAAAAACTAAGAAAGTCTTAGTCCGGTTTATTGCGCTTACGCGAGTGCGTTCCGGCCGAGAGCCCTGCCTGAAAGGCGAAGCCCTTAAAGGTGGGGCTCTCGCTGTTGTGGCAGGTGACGCAGGTGGTCGAATCGACCCTTACCAGCCCCATCTGGAGGCCAAGCTCGGGTTTCCGCATGACGGAGGAGCGGGAGTAGAGCGATCCGGGTCCGTGGCATGCCTCGCACTGCACGCCTCCCAGACTTGCAACGGCGCTCTTGCCGCCGTAGCCCCCCCTGCCGAAACCGGTAGTGTGACAGGCAAGACATCTGGGCTTCTCGAGTTCCTTGTCGTTAAGGGCCGAGAAGGCCCAGGCGTGTTTGGTCTTTTCCCAGGACTTGTAGATATCGAGATGGCAGACCTTGCACTTGCGGGCTCCCACATACGCGGGCGCGGGCTTTTCGGGTTGCGCTTCGGCGGACTTTTCCCCCGGCTCCCCGGTGCTGAATGCCACCAGGAGAGCGGAAGCGATGATAAGCAATGCCGGTATGATCAGCTTCTTCATTATCACCTCGAAGGGACCGATTGATATATGACTTGCCCTGGGTCATATTGTCAAGCCATATTTAGAAAGAGGCCCGCAGTGAGAGTGAACTTGGCCCTTTTCGGGTAGGCTGCTATAGGCAGGTGTTATGCACGACAGATCGTATCCAAATCGCATGAAAACCATCCTGGCACTCCTGCCTCTGTTATTGCTTCTCCCGGCACTTTCTTTCGTTTTTCTTTTCACTTCTCTTTTTACCGCCCCGGCCCGGGCAGAAGACATGCCGGGCAGGGAGATAATGCTATCGGAGAGCGAGGTCACCGATAGGTTCTTCGCATATCTGATAGGCCTCCTTCAGGTTGATACCTGCGGCGTGGTGGATGCTGAGGAGCTGGAATCGGTCCTGAGCGATTCCAAGGGGAAGACCCTCGTCCCCTTCGAGCGCATTCACAGTATCCGGAGGGACTGCGGCAATGGGGGACGTGGCGCCGGGAATGTGGGCAGTGGGAACGTGGGCAGTGGAGGCAGCGGCAGTGGAGGCAGCCGGGTCAGCGGCAGGGCCGGCGGCACGCGCGAGATCTCGATTACCTTCCATGGTGAACTCAAGAGCCCGGTTCCGTATCAGATTCTCGGTTACCATCCGGGCTCGGTCAAGGCGAGCCCGACCGTGAGGTTCCACGAATGGTATCTACCACACCGGGTCATGATGTCGAGTGAGAGGGAACCCGTCGAACTCAGCGAGATTTACGTTTTTGGTATCTACGATGGCTGGGCCGTGATCGACATCGACGGCTGGCTGGATATGCTCCTGGGCGGCACGCTCGATGACACGCGCATAACCACATTGGTGCTTTTCAAATACGACGGGGACTGGCACGGTCTGGCCGCGGGCTACGGGGCGTCCAATGAAGGCAGATCGGGCGTCTTCAACTACACCAGGAACAAGATTCTCTTCCCGACACCGCCCGAATTCAGAGGGCTCGGACCCTACTTCAGGAAGTTCGTCGCCGATGTGAAGGGGGTGGACGTACCACTCCCGCCATCATCGAAGTGGAAGCAAGACGAATAATCATGATCTTCGCGAAGGCCAGACAGACGGTGAAAGGGGCGACTCACGGTCGCCGGGAGGACTAACCTCAGGTATAGCGCCTGGTGATATCACACGATGACTTGCCCGACCTGGAGCTGGAAAAGATCGACAACTTGCGCACGGTGTCCTTCGACTTACAATTTGGGCATCTCACACTGCCGGTTTTGACCTCAATCTCCAGGTTCTCAAAGATGTTTCCACATTTGTTGCAAGAATACTCTCTAATCGGCAACCTACTAACCTCCTGCTGTATGAATTATGATGCACATAAGCACAATAAGGTTTCACGGTCGCGGGGGAAAGAGGTTTATGTTGACCCCCGGGCGGAAAAGGCTCTAAAGTAGGAGTGGGAATCTATATCCGGAGGTAGGCATGGAAGGGCCTCTCATAGTTTTTGAGGATGACCGGGTTCAGCAGCTTTATCCGCTGACCCTGACCCGGCCGGTTTTCGATCTCATCTGCGGCATCTTTCCGCTGGCAGAGAAGCTCAGGCTTGGCCTTGCGGCGGCCCGCGGGGGGAAAGATGCCGATATTCACTTCCATACCCGCGCCTATCTTGCTCCCGTAACCAGGCGGCGCCTTGAGTCCTTCTCCGGGCTGGCAGGTGGGGAGGGGCCGGTCTCTTTCATAAACGGCAGGCTCATGTGGGATGATTCGCTTTTCGCTGCAATCGACCCGGCATGGGTGGGCAGGTATATGTGCGGCGGGAGCGTGGCCTGGGCCAATGTTCCGGCGTCCTGGACCGGCAGGCTGGATGGCCTGGCCGGCGCCCCCTTAGGAAGCGAAGTCTTCGAAGAGCTCCCGGCGAGGGAGCTGAATGCCCGGCTTGTGTCATATCCCTGGGACCTCATCCGGCTTAACGGCGAGGAAATCGAACGCGACTTCGCCCGGCTGGGCGGGGGCGCAATCGAAGTCGATCTCCCCGATGGCGTCCATCTGGTCAATGAAAGTGCGATCCGGCTCTCTCGCGGTGCAAGCTTAAGCCCCGGGGTGGTCATTGACGCGTCGCAAGGCCCGGTCTCTATCGACGGGGGCGTGACCGTGCTCGCCAATGCCTCACTGATGGGACCACTGCATATCGGAGAGCGTAGCATCATAAAGATGGGCGCGAGGATCTATGGCGAGACAACCATCGGCCCTGTCTGCAAGGTCGGGGGCGAGGTGGGCGAGAGCATAATACACGGCTATGCGAATAAGCAGCACGACGGGTTCGTCGGCCACTCCTATCTTGGCGAATGGGTGAACATCGGCGCCGGCACGGACACGAGCGACATGAAGAACAACTACTCCACGGTGAGACTCTCCATCGGAGGCGAGCCAGTGGATTCGCTCAAGCGCTTCGTGGGGCTCTTCATGGGGGATCACTCCAAGTGCGGGATCGGTACCACCTTCAACACCGGCACCATTGCAGGCGTTTGCTGTAATATATTCGGCGCGGGCTTCCCGCCTAAGTACATCCCCTCCTTTGCGTGGGGTGGAAACGCGGGTTTCGGCGAGCACGATCCGGAGAAGGCGATCGAGACGGCGCGGACGGCGATGACGCGGCGCGGCATGACTTTGGGTTCTGCGGGTGAGAGCATCCTGAGAGAGGTGTTCGAACTCACCAGGGAAGATCGCCTCACCTTTTTCAGGATATAGTTCTGGGCGTGATACCAGCATGATTGCCCATCAGTGGAGGGCGGATGGATAAGTGTCCGGACTGCGGAAGCGACGTACCGCACGACCACAATGAATGTCCCGAGTGCGGGCTTACCATCTCGCAGGGCGATTCTACCTTCATATCCGATTCCACCCTGATCGGCAAGCGGCCCGACGGCGCCGGGGAGAATTCCCTTCTTGCCGGTCATGTAATAGCCGAGCGCTACGAAATCCTCGAGATCATCGGCAAGGGTGGGATGGGTTGGGTTTACAAGGCCAAGGACCGTGAGATCGATCGCATCGTGGCGCTTAAGACCATCAGGCAGGAGTTCGCCCGGGACGAGACCATAATCCAGCGCTTCAAGGACGAGATGATCCTTGCCCGCAAGGTCACGCATAAGAATGTCCTGAGGATCTTCGACATCGGTGATGCCGAAGGTATGAAGTTCATCTCGATGCCCTTTGTGGACGGCACCGATCTTAAGTCCGTGATCCACGAGCAGGGCGCCCTGAGCGTGGACGAGGCCCTGAGGATTGGAACCCAGGTGCTCGAGGCCTTGAGGGCCGCCCATGAAGCCGGCGTGGTTCACAGGGACTTGAAGCCCCAGAACATAATGATGCATAAGGACGGCACGGTGTGTGTCGCCGACTTCGGAATCGCCAAGAGCGTCGATGCCGGCAGCCTCACGATGACCGGCCAGATTGTGGGAACGCCCGAGTACATGTCGCCCGAGCAGGCCGAGGGCAAGCATGTCGGCTTTAAGAGCGATCTCTACTCTTTCGGGCTGGTGCTCTACGAGATGCTGACCGGCGATGTCCCCTTCAAGGCCGATAGCATAATCTCCACCCTGATGCTCAGGCTCCGCGAGCGGCCGGCGCCGCCATCGACCGTGAACAGCAAGGTTCCCGGGTGGCTGGACATGCTCGTGATGAGGGCGCTGGAGCCGGCCGTTGAGGAACGTTACGCAACGGCAGATGAGATCCTGGCCGACATCGAACGCCAGACCGTGACCCGCAAGTTCAAGCCCAGGCGATGGATGTTCGCAGCCGCGGGCGCCGTGGTGGCGGCGGTCGTCATAGGCGTCATATTCTGGGGCAGGAGCCCCAGGCTGGTAATGGAGGCGGACAGGACCTATCTTGCCGTGCTTCCCTTCGAGAACGCCAGGGAGGAGCCCGATCTTGACTGGCTGAGCTCGGGTATTCCCGAGAACCTCACTGCCGATCTTTCCCAGAGCAAGTTCTTCCGCCTGATGAGCCCGGAGCGCCTGCGCCAGGTCGCCTCCGAGATCGGCAAGGACATCTCCGAAATCGGAACTCCCGAGGCCATGACACTGCTGGCGCGGGCTACCGATCTAGATGCCGTGGCCACGGGGAGCTACCTCCGTGTCGGCGACGAGATCAGGGTCACCATGAATATCCAGAACCCCGCCGACCAGGAGATCATTGGCTCGGCCAAGGTGGACGCCGACGAGGACGGTATCCTCGACATGATCGACCGGCTCACCACCGAAACCAAGGAGATCTTCGAGCTTACCCAGCAGGAGATCGATGAGGACATGGACCGCGCGGTGGGGTTACAGCGTACCAGCTCGGTAAAGGCCGCCAGCGACTTCACCAAGGGGCTGGAGCACTCATATGTGGGCGCCCACCTGGATGCGGCAAGCGCCTTCGAGGCCGCGATTGAAGCGGACAAGGATTTCGCGATGGCCTATGCGATGGCGAGCGAATCCTATGGGAATCTGGGCTATGATGCCAAGGCCGAGAGCCTGGCCCTCATTGCGGTGGACAAAGTGGTGCGGTTCATAGACAGGGTGCCGCCATCGGACCGTACCTTCATCATGGCCAACCTGGCCGACATCACGAATAACCCCGAGCAGGCCATAGATTCCTACACCGAGTTCGTGGAGACCTATCCCGATGATCCCGAAGGTTACTACAAGCTCGCCCTGGCTTACCAGTCCGTGAGCGAATGGGACCTGGCCGCCCAGAACCTGCGGGAATCGCTCAGCAAGGATCCCAAGTATGGTTCGGCCCGCTTCGAGCTGGGCAAGGTCCTGATAAGAATGAACAATCTCGACGCGGCGCTTCCCGAGCTTGAGGCCGCGCTGGAGTTCTACCGCGACATCGAAAACCGTGAGGGCGAGGCGGCGGTCTTGAACGCCCTCGGAGTGCTGCACCGGCGGCAGCACGAGTATGACCAGGCGATCGCGCAGTTCGAAGCTTCCATCGCGATCAAGGAGGAGCTGGGCGATACCCGGGGCATCGCCGCGAGCCTCGGCAACATGGGAACGGTCTACGAGATCATGGGTGAGCGCGAGAAAGCCCTGGAGGTGCTCGAGCGTTCTCTGGAGATCCGCAGACAGATCGGGGACAAGTCGGGCATATCCACGGCCCTGGTCAAGATCGGACACATTTACCAGTATGCCGGCAAGTACGAGGAAGCTCTTAACTACCTGGAGCAGAGCTACGAGATGCGGAAGGTCCTGGGAGCCAAGCATCTGATGGCCTCATCGCTCTCCGATATGGGTACCGTGTACTCGATCATGGGTGATTATGAAAACGCGCTCGTGATGGACACGCGTGCGCTGGAGCTGAGGCGGGAGATAGGCGACGCGCGGGGCGAAGCCGAGATGTTAAGAAACATGGCCGAGACCCTGATGATCAGGGGACGCTACGAGCAGGCGTCCATCAATCTTGGGCAGGCTCTCGCCATTCACCAGGAGCTCGACGATACCAGGCACCTTGCCAGGGACAACCAGGCCCTCGGCATCAACTGCCTGGGCCGTGGCAGGGTGGACAGCGCGCTGGTCTACCTGGGCCTGGCCCTTTCCGCGCAGGAAGCACTGGACGAGAAACCCGCGATGGCCACGACCAGAAGTTTCATGGGCGAGGCCTACTTCTACAAGGGTGACTACAAGCAGGCCCTGGCCAACCTGGACCAGGCCCACGTGCTTGCATCTTCCATTTCGGAGGTGGAAGCCATTGTCGATGTGCTGCTGGTGAGATCCCTGGTCTGTGATGACCTGGCATACGAGGCAGGATGCGATTCCATATTCCGTGAGCTGGGTATGCTGGATGAAGATGAACTGAGTTATCTTACCCGCTGCCGGCTCAGACTTGCCCAGGCCATGCGGCACCGGGCAAAGGGCAGCACAGCTGAGGGTCTGGCACTGGCCCGTGAGGTGATCGACATGGCAGGCGGCGGTTTCCCCAGGTGTGCGGTCGATGCCATGCTGCTTTCGGCGGAGATTCACATGTCCCAGGAGCGCTACGCCGATGCCCGTGAGATACTCAATACCGCGATCGCCCGCTCGCGCGAGCATTCCTTCCGCGATGCCGAAGCCAGGGCTCTCTGGATGTCGGGCGCCGCCGCCTCGGCCGGAGGGCAACACGGTGAAGGCGCCGGGCTCTGCCATGAGGCCGCCGCGATCCTCACCGGCCGCGGCCTTTCGGTCTATGATTGCTATATGGCGCGTGCCGGCATCGCCTCGGCCTCAGGAGCGAATGAGGAAGCCATAGATTATCTCACCACGGCCCTGGATGAAGCCTCATCCATCTACCAGGAGAAGTGCCCGCCTCGCCTGCGTCACTACTATCTCAAGGCCAAGCAGGTCTCAGAACACGTTAGCCGCATGGAAGCCCTGCTCTCCGAGGCCGGGAGGGCCGCGGAGGCCCAGCAATACCGCACGAAGTTCCCCCTGCAGTAATAGAAAAAAGGAAAAAAGGGGACAGCGCCCTTTTCCTGTGAAAAGGGCGCTGTCCCCTTTGTTCCGGAAATAGGTGTCTGTCCCCCTTTTTTCTGCTCCCGCGCGTGTAATCTACTTGAAACGGTTACCTTTCTGTGGTATTCTGGAATTCTGAGTTGCTGGGCTGACAGCTGCACGAGATATAGCATATGTGACCGGAGGTTTCGAAATGAAAGGGACGCTTCTATTTGTTTTGCTCGCATTGCTTGTGTTAACCACAAGTGCCAACGCTGATTTTGTCCATGTGAGGAGCATCGGTACGCCTCACGCCACCGCCGGGCTTACCGGGCTTGATGCGGCAAACGGCGCTCTCTTCGCCGTTGAGCGCCTGGAGGGCGTGGGCAGCTGCTTGTACCTGATCGATCCCGCCACCGGTGACATCCTGCGTGAGGCATGTCTCGACGGTGAACCCCCCGGATATCCGGGGATGCCGCTCCAGTTCGTCTCATGTGCTTTTAATCCCTGGGGCGATGCGGTTGACCCATTGGGTTTTGATGCGTACTGGGTGGGTGATGTCACCGGCGCCCTCATAAGATACAAGTGGACCGATACCTATGGTCCTGCCCACGCCGGCCACTGCGAGCCGGTGGGGATTTCCGGCCCCGTGGGGCTGACCCAGAGCAGCAATCTTCTCTACATTCTGGATCACGACACCGCTGCGATATACAAGCTCAAGGTATGCTTCGGCCAGCCGCCCGAACCCATCCACCTTCCTGAGGGCATCACGGATCCCTCGGCGCTTTGCTCCTATGGCGGCAACTGGTTCGTCTCCGATGAAACGGCGGGCGCGGTCTATGAAGTCGACGCAGCCGGGGCGCTCGTGGCCGGCCATGTGCTCGAGGATTTCGCCCCGAGAAGTTTGCGGGGCATGGCCTTCCTCGGCGACTACCTCTTCGCCGCGTCAGACGATAATGAAATCCTGGTCTATGAATTCGGTGAGATCGGTACGGGGGTGAATGTGCCCGAGGGTACCGACATCATCGTGGTGCCCCTGCCGGACGAGCTCGAGATCGAGTTCCCGGCGGTTGCGGACTCAGGTTCGCTCTATGTCGAAGTCAGGGAGACCGACCCTTGTCCTGTGCCCGAGGGCGTTCAGTTCCTTCCCGACTTCTACGAGATCCTTACGACCGCGTCTTTTGAATACATTGCCCGTGTCGCCATCATCACCCAGGAAGCCCTGCCGCCGGGAGTCGACCCTGACAGGGTGAGGATCTTCAAGCGGCCCTCCGGCGACTGCATGCCCTTCAGGGATATTACCGTTGAGCCCATAGAGCTCTTCCCTCCCGGGAAGCCCCTCACCAAGGGAAGACTGACCCGGACCTTGTCGGAAGAAGACGAGTTCTCGCTGTTCGTGCTGGCCGAGGACTTAAGGAATCACTTCGACATCGTGGCGCTTAAGTCGGCTTCCTTAGAAGAGGCCATCGATGCCCTGCTCGGCGTCCCCGTCGATCCTCATAACCAAATGCGGCAGCTTCTGCTCGCCGCCGAGAGGGCTTTTGCCATGAAGAGGTATCTGCGTGCAGCCACTCTGGTTGACCGGATAGCCACTCTTACCCTGGCAACGCCCGAGATACCGCACCTTTACATTCCGGACCAGCCGGGAAGCAATTTGGGTGGGCGCATCGTGGCCCGGGCCCACACGCTTTCCTTCAGCATGAGAATGCTGGCTCTCTCCGGGCAGCATGAGGATCCCGAGGTTCGCGGCAAGGGCGATGACGAGGTAACCACCGTGGCCGGTGCTTCGCGGTCCGGGATATCCGTGCTTGGCTCCAACCCGTCCAAGTCGGGCTTCACCGTGAGCCTCGCCGGCACCGGGCAGCGTCCGGTCAGCGTGAAGGTCTACTCGGTGAAGGGTGAGCTCGTAGAGACCCTGCTTGATGAAGTGACGCTCTCCGGTCCTCGGACCCTTACCTGGGACGGCCGGGACTCGGCCGGTAAGAGTGTTGGTAATGGCGTCTACTTCATGATCGTAAGAGCAGGCGAGGAGACGACAACCAGGAAACTGATCCTCCAGAGATAAGGCCATATGTCCTCCCACTTTCTGTTGAGAGTGGTCTGATAAAAGGGGGACAGACACGGTGAATAGGGGACAGACACCGATTTCCGACACCGGAAATTGGTGTCTGTCCCCTATTTACAATGCCCTTACCATCGGGCCTGTCATGGCCCATTAGCCCTTGAAAATAACGCCCTCTCCGTGGTATAATGCGAACCATAACAGAGAAGCTTACCGTTGACTCATTACAAGGGGAAGAATATGCGTCTCGCTACTGTTGTCCTTTTTGTCTTACTTCTTGCGTTATCCGCTTTGGCCTTCGCCGACTTCACGTATGTCGGCAAGTTGCCTGCACCCCGTCCATTTCCCGGATGTCCGGTTCTCGGCATGACAAGCAATGAGTACCACATCTTCGTTACGGTGGCCACCGACACGTCTCAGTGGTTTTACTTCATAGATCCCGATGACGGTTATGTCATGGACAGCCACGAGTGGGACCTTCACGCTTATGGATGGCCCCGGTTTGAAGGCGCTTCCCATGAGGGAGGCGACATATACTGGGTCGCGGAAGAAGGCGGGGAGCTGGTTCGCTTCGAATGGTCCGATGGAGTCGTGTCTCCAGTGGATACGGTCCTGGAAGCTTGCATTGTAGCTCCGAAGGGCATGGCCTATCGGGATATGGGCGAGAGCTTCGGTGAGAACATGGTCGCCGATGCGGAGTGGGACTCGATCTTCGCTGTGGGTATCTTCGGAGGCATTGCGGGTGCCGCCGATCTTTCCGGCATTCCCTTTATACCCCCTCTCAATCCCACAAGCGTGAGCATGCTGGGGGGCAATTACTACTTCACCAGCGAGGACTCTCCGGACACGGTCTTTGAGGCCAATGGCGCAATGGAGCGGGTCGACGCCCACTATCTCCCGATGCCCAGCTGGGTGACGCCCCGGGCAGCCACGTTTTACAATGGGCTCTATTATGTCGGCAGCGCCAGTGACAGCATATACATCTTCTCGACCGGCAGCTATGCCGACAGCGTTCCCGGAGGCCCCGATGTCGTCGTGGAAATCGTTCCCGAGGGCCTCACGGTCAGCTTCGATTCAGTAGCGACCGCGGGCTCGCTGTATGTCGAGGTAACGGCGGTCGATAGTTGTCCCGCTCCCGGCGGCGTAGTCTTTTTCGGGGACTACTATGATGTCAGCACCAGCGCGGAGTTTGACTATATCACCACGGTCGAGATGATGACGGACGAGCCGCTTCCTTCCTGGGTCATGATGCGGAGGGTGAGAGTCTTTAAGCGGCCGTCGGATGTCTGCTCCTACTGGAGGGACATCACGGTACAGGGGCTCGAGGTCGAGGAACCCCCTCGGGAGCCGTCCCCCTTCAGGGTCAACACGCGGACCCTCTCGGAGGATGATGAGTTCTCGATCTTCACGCTGGGTGAGGACAGCCGGAGCCCGGGCTTTGTCATAGGCCTCAAGTATGACTACCTGGAGTCGGCGATCGTCGATAATGAGGACTCCATTCCGAATGACACCTACAATACCTTAAGAAGTGTGCTCACCAACTCTGAGACGGCCTATGATGCTCACCGGCATGCCCAGGCCGCAAGACTGGCCAACAGGGTCGCCGACATCACTCGTGACACTCCTGCCATCCCTCACAGGTATGAGCCCGGGACCGACCGGATAAACGTGGCCGGCCGGATCATCGCGAGAGCGCACACGCTTGCCTTCAGCCTGGACCTGCTGATAGAGGAGGAGGCGTTCGGCCCGGGTGGGGCTAAGTCCAAGGAACCACCCTCGACGGTTCTCGAGCCCTCACCGATGAATACGCTGATATCGGGACCCAACCCGTCGGCGTCCGGTTTCAAGATAAGCCTCTCGGGCAACTCCAGACATCCGGTGAGTGTCAGGGTGTACTCGGTTAAGGGCGAGCTCGTGAGCTCCCTCCTTGAGAGTGAGCTCATTATGGGCGAGCGGAGTCTCACCTGGGACGGCCGGAACCACGGCGGCGAGGCCGTATCGGCAGGTACGTACTTCATCGTCGTGAGCGAGGGTGAGAACACAGTGACACGCAAGGTCATCCTGAGAAAGTAACTGAAAGGGCTCGGGCCCCGAATTCACAATCCTGGGGTCCGGTACCGGTTTTTGAATTCACAAATAGGTTCCAGACCCCAGGATTGTGTAATACGAGCGCGTGTGGATTATAAGGGTCATGTCGTCGGTGTAGGGGGCGTCCTGCCAGAAGGTATAGACGGCCG
>JAUVJV010000337.1 GCA_030592245.1 Candidatus Eiseniibacteriota bacterium | reverse complement strand
ACGGGCTGGAGTATACCTACTCCATAATGGAACGAATCTGGATCGACGGACTCGGAGGCGATGGCATGCTGGCCTTTCCCATGCTTGTCAATCCGGGATACGAGAGCGCCAGGGTAAAGGAAGCGCGGTCCCCGGAGGCGGACAATCCCGATTGGGGCGATCTTGCTCTGCGCGGCATCTACTGGGAGGTCGCCACTGCGATGGCCCTCTTGAGTGCCGGGGCGGATCTCTTTATCCTGCATCATCCCGATGCCGTAAGGGCTGTCAAGCAGAGCATCGAGGAGATGCATGGCGCCGGGGAGGTAGCATAGGTGGCTCTCTCGGGACTGGAGATCTTCAAGCCCTTGCCCAAGACCAACTGCGGGGACTGCGGGGTCCCGACCTGCATGGCCTTCGCCATGAAGCTCGCCCAGAAGAAGGCCGAGCTGGCCGAGTGCCCGCATGCTTCAGACGAGGCCCAGGAAGTGCTCGGGGCCGCCAGCGAACCCCCGATCAGGCTTGTCAAGATCGGGGGGAAAGAACCGCTCGAGATCGGTGCCGAGACCGTGATGTTCCGGCACGAGAAGACCTTTTACCATCAGCCAGGGATTGCGATAGAACTTAAGACATCCGAGGATGAAGCCTCGCTGGCCGGGAAGATCGAGGAGATCGAAACGTACTCGGTCGAGCGGGTGGGAGAGGTGCTTACCCCCGACCTTTTTCTCATAAGCCATGATGCCGGTGACCCTGCAGCTTTCGCCAGGGTGATCGAGCTTGTTAAGGGGAAGTCCACCAAGCATCTGATCCTGGATTGCCCTGACCGGAGCGCGCTCACCGGAGGGCTCAAGCTTCTGAAGGATGAGCATCCAGCGGTCCTGCTCAGGGATCCCCTCAGCGATGAAGATCTGGAACTGGCCAGGTCCAATGGCATGAGCCTGATACTCAGCGGGACCTCGCTCGAGCATCTCTCGACGCAGGCCGGGAAGGCAAGAGATGCCGGATTCAATGACATCATCCTGAACTACGACTCGGCCAATATGACCGAGGAGCTTCAGGCCAATACCATCATGCGACGGAGTGCGCTCAAGAAAGACTATAAGCCCTTCGGATATCCTCTGTTTGCCTGCATCAATGCCGAGAATGGTGTCGAGGCTCTTGCCAGGGCGACGGTCAGCCTGTGTAAGTATGCCTCGGTAATCGCGCTTCCGGTGTATGACAAGGCTCTCCTTTATACCCTCTTCACCCTGAGGCAGAATATCTATACGGATCCGCAGAAACCCATCCAGGTCGATCCCAAGATCTATGCGATCGGGGAGCCCACTCCTGAGTCTCCGGTCTTCATCACCACGAACTTCTCACTGACCTACTTCATAGTCTCGGGCGAGATCGAGAACTCCGGGATATCCGCCCACCTGGTGGTGTGCGACTGCGAAGGCCAATCGGTCTTGACCGCCTGGGCCGCGGGCAAGTTTGTGGGGGAGACGGTTGCCAAGTTCTTCAAGTCCATAGATGTTGAGGGCAAGATAAAGACCCGCAAGGTCGTCATTCCAGGGTATGCCTCCCAGATCCAGGGCGATCTCGAGGAGAAGATGCCCGGCTGGGAAGCTATGGTGGGTCCACAGGAAGCATCGGACATCCCCGCCTTCATCAAGAAGGTGAACCTTATCTGAGAGAGCTGAGAGGCGATGATGAAACAAGGGCATCAGAATCGTAAGCAGGATATCTCAATACGCTTTATGCCCTTTGACGTGAGCGTCGAGGTCCCGGCCGGCACCAATCTCCTGGAGGCCATCCGCGAGGCCGGGCTTCCTCTCAAGGCATCTTGCGGTGGAGAGGGCAACTGCGGTGAGTGCCTGGTCCAGGTGGTCAAGGGATCAGCTGGTGAGTCATATGGGACAAAGCCGTCCGCGATCCTGTCCGGGGAGCTCGCGGGCAAGGGTTATGTACTGGCCTGTGTGACGACGGTCACGGGTGACATTACGGTCGACCTTCCCCACTTCGAGGAGCTCTACATAAAGAGCGTGGCGGCGTTTACCCTTCCCGACGATGAGGCCACCGGCCTGTCCGGATCCCTGGAGATTGGTCCCATCGTATCCAGGGTGGAGATTCAGGTGCCTGCGGCCACCCTGGAAGACAATTACAGCGATCTTGCACGCCTGGAGATAGGAATCAGGAAAGCCGCCGGAGCTGAGCAAGTTACCTGCGGCCGCGCGGTGCTTAAGCATCTTGCGGCGGCCATCCGTCAGGATGATGGCCGGATCTCAGCCACGCTGTTCGGTACCGGTCCGGCGCGCACCATTATCGATCTGCGTCCGGCCGGCAGCGCTAAGCCGATCTATGGGATTGCCTGTGATATAGGAACAACCACCATTGCCCTGAGCCTGGTGAATCTCGAGACCGGTGAGGTGCTGAATACGGCGATGGGGCTCAACAGGCAGCTCAAGTGCGGTGAAGATATCATCTCCAGGATCAACTACGCATCCAGGCCGGGCGGACTCGATGAGCTCAGGAAACTGGTGGTGGGAACCATCAACACATTGATCGGAAAATCAATTGATGGTCAGGGTGTGTCAGGCGGCTGCATATCAGGGCAGGACATCGTTTACGCCTCCGTATCCGGGAATACCACGATGACACACCTTCTCCTGGGAGTTGACCCCCGCTACATTCGTGAGGAACCCTATGTTCCCACCTTCAACAGGCTGTCGTTTCTTGAGGCGGCCGGTCTGGGCCTGGCGCTCAACCCCGAAGCGCGGGTCTACTGTGCTCCGGCGGTGGGAAGCTATGTTGGGGGTGACATCACCGCCGGTCTGCTCGCCACACCGATGCTGAGAGATACCGATAAGATCTCGATGTTCATTGACGCGGGCACGAACGGGGAGCTCGTGGCCGGCAACAAGGACTGGCTGATGACCTGCGCCTGTTCCGCCGGACCCGCATTTGAAGGCGGTGGGGTAAGATGCGGCATGCCCGCGACAGCAGGGGCGATCGAGAGGTTCGCGATCACCGGGGACGGCGACGTGGAATACAAGGTCATAGACAGCGCCAGGCCGAGGGGCGTCTGTGGCTCCGGCCTGGTGGACCTGCTTGCCGAGCTGCTGGTGGGAGGCTATGTCGATCGCCAGGGTAAGATCAGAAAGGAAGCGGCGGGCGAGAGACTCATCGAAGAAGATGGTAGCACGGGCTTCCTAATCGAGCGTGCCGAAGAGACCTACTGGGGACACGACCTTGTCATAACGGAGCGGGACATTACCAATCTCATCCGTACCAAGGGCGCCGTCTTCTCGGCCTGCTCCCTGCTTCTCAAGCAGGTGGGGCTGACCTTTGACGAGGTCGACGCTTTCTACATCGCCGGCGGCTTCGGCCATCACCTCGACATAGAAAACGCCATCCGCATCGGTTTGTTGCCCGACATGGAGAGGGAGCGGTTTCACTACCTGGGCAACACCTCGCTTCTCGGTTCATACCTGATCCTGATTTCGGATGACAACAGGAAACTGGTTGAAGATGTTTCCCGGAAGATGACTTACGTTGAGCTTAATACCGAGCCGTCCTATATGAATGAGTACACCGGGGCCTTGTTCCTCCCCCACACCGACCTCGACCTCTTTCCCACCATCAAGAAGCTTTTAAATAGGGGACAGACACCTATTTCCAGGTGATGGAAATAGGTGTCTGTCCCCTATTT